>CAZWBN010000106.1:0-3071 GCA_964632095.1 uncultured Clostridia bacterium
TATTCCAACTGCTCCCCCTCATGGACTATGTCTTCTTGAAGTTATCTATTAAATCAGATTTTTCTATCTAAAAATTTTATCGGAATAAAAGAATCTCAAATTTTAATTTTTAATCTCAATTTAATGCTTCGAATTTTAAACTTATTTAAAGGGCACCAAATCCTTAACCAGAATTAATGCATCCTCTTTTGGATTGATGTAATAATTTTTTCTAATTGCTTTAAGGCGGAATCCAAGCTTTTGATATAGCTTTCTTGCAGGTATATTTGAAGGTCTTACCTCTAAGCTAATAAATTTTGCACCCGCTTTTTTTATTAGTTCAATAATCTTCCGTAAAACATACTCTCCTATTCCTTTCCCCCTAAATTCCGGATGGAGCGCAATATTATTAATATGAGCCTCATCCCCTATTATCCAATAGATTACATATCCTATTATTTTATTCTCTCTGCTATTTTCAATTACAAAAGGGCGAGATATAGGTTGATTGTATATTTCACTGAGAAAGGCGTATTTACTCCAGGGAGTTGTAAAAGAAAGTCTTTCTATTTCAACGACTTTATCAATATCTTCCTCTCTCATTTTTCTTAGAGAAATGAAGTTAAAATTATTCCTTTTCATTCTTCTGTCTTTTAAGTTCTGCCTCCGAGGGACGAAAATATAAAGGATTTAATTCATTATATAAAACACCTTTATTATTTTTTAAAATTTTATATCCCAGTAACCCAACTTCATAGCCAATAAAATAACTTCTTAGAGCCATTTTCGCTCTGTCCTCAAAATACTTTCGAATTTTAGAATAATAAATTTCGAGACCATTTCCAATAAAATATATAATTCGTCTTTGAGGAAGAGAGGAAAAAAACTTATCTGGAATATAAACACCCTGTTTAATTATTTCTTTTAAAGAGGAATTAGATACCTCAAAAAGAGCTGAATAAATTTCCCCTTTCTTTGCATCTAAAAGAGGACAAATTAATCTGCCTTTCCTTCCCCTCAATTTAAAAGCCAATGCTTGAAGAGAGGAAATAGGAGCAACTGGTTTTAAAGAAGCAAGAGAAAGAGCCTTTATTGTAGCCATTCCTATTCTAATCCCTGTAAATGACCCTGGTCCAACACATAAAGCATATCCATCAATATCTTTGATTGATAATCTATTCGTATTAAGTAAAAACTCTATCGAAGGAAGTAATCGTTGGGAATGAGTTATGGGAGAATCTATATTTATTTCTCCTATTAGTTCTGTATCTTCTAAAAGGGCTACAGAGCCAGAAAAAGTTGTCGTATCGATTGCTAAAATTTTCATTTAATTCACCTCAAAGTTTAAAATTAAATCCTAAAACACTGATTCATTTGAAATCCTATACTTTCTTTATATTTCGAGTTATTTTATCAGTCAAGTCAAAGTTGAAATAGCATACATTTTCTTTTAAAATGAAGAGTGATGAAAGTTTTGCCAATTCTTAAATATGGAGATGAAATTCTTCATAAAAAATCTGAGGTGGTAAAAGATATAGACGAACTTATCGTTGATCTTGCTCATAAAATGGTGCAAACAATGCATGCAGCTCCTGGCATAGGATTGGCTGCTCCTCAGGTCGGCGTTGGTAAAAGGATAATTACAGTAGACCTATCAGTGGGAAAGAACCCTTCCCAGCTAATAATTCTCATTAACCCAGAGATTATAGAAGAGGAAGGAGAAGAGATACTGGAGGAAGGCTGTTTGAGTCTTCCAGGAATTTCCGAAAATGTTGCGAGACCCTCAAGAATTTTGGTCAGAGGTATTGATTTAAATGGGAAGGAGAAAGAAATAGAAGCAACTGGAATTTTAGCCCGAGCTTTTTGCCATGAAGTAGACCATTTAAATGGAAAATTTTTTATAGACCGTCTTTCCTACCTTAAAAGAAATTTAATCAAGAAAAAAATATTGAAACAGATAAAAGAAGGTAAGTGGTGATGAAAATCGTCTTTATGGGCACTCCAGTTATAGCCCTTCCTTCTTTTAAAAAATTATTGAAAAAAGGATATGAAATTAAACTCGTAATTTCTCAACCTGACAAACCTGTTGGAAGAGGAATGAAAATTATTCCTACTCCAGTTAAAGAATTTGCATTAAAAAATAATATTCCCGTATACCAGCCTCTGAAGATTAAAGAAGATCCCGAAGCATTACAAAAAATTAAACAGGCAAATCCTGATTTAATAGTTGTTGTAGCATATGGACAGATTATTCCAGCCTCAATTATTTATTATCCTCCGTTTGGAGCAATAAATGTTCATTTCTCCCTCCTCCCAAAATATAGAGGAGCAGCTCCTGTTCAATGGGCTATATTAAACGGAGAAAAAAAGACAGGAATTACTATTTTTCAATTAAATGAGAAAATGGATGAAGGAGATATTTTAATGCAAAAGGAGGTTGATATTTTTCCAAATGAGAAAGCTTCTCAGCTTGAAAATAGATTAGCTGAGATTGGTGCAGAATTATTAACAGAAACAATTTCTCTATTAAAACAGGGTAAAATAAAGCCCGAAAAACAAAATCACTCCCTTGCCACTTATGCTCCACGACTTAAAAAGGAGGATGGTTTAATTAAATGGGAAAAAAGTTCGGACATTATTCATAGAATGATTAGAGCTTTTGATGCTTGGCCTACTGCATTTTGCTTTATAAAAAACAAAAGGGTTAAGATTATTGAAGGAAAACCCATAGAGCCCTCGTCGGATATTTTAAATTTACTACCCGGACAAATCTGGAAAATTGATAAGGAAGGAATATATGTTGTTTGTGGAGATTCAACTTTATTCCTGATAGAAAAACTTCAGCCTGAAGGAAAAGGTATTATGTCCGCGCACTCTTTCTCTCTTGGGGCGAGATTAAAACCCGGAGATAAGATATAAAAAATTAAATGTCAAAATCCAAATGCCAAAATCCAAGCATCGAAACTTTTTTCAAAATGTATAATAAATCTTTTAAAATTTAAGAATTTGTAATAAGAATTTGGAATTTGAACTTTGTAATTTGAACTTTTTTTAATATTTAGTCTTCTAAAATATAGTTATATGGATTTACT
>CAZWBN010000106.1:3171-6368 GCA_964632095.1 uncultured Clostridia bacterium
AATTTGAACTTTTTTTAATATTTAGTCTTCTAAAATATAGTTATATGGATTTACTGCTTTATTGTGTATTCTGATTTCATAATGGAGATGTGGACCTAAAGCTTTTCCAGTACGCCCTACATATCCAATTACATCTCCTCTCTTTACCCTTTGCCCGGGTTTAACAGCAAACTTACTTAAGTGAGCATATAAAGTTGTAAACCCAAAATTATGGTCTAAGATTATATATTTTCCATAAGTCTTTTCGTATCGGGTGGCAAGAACTATTCCATCAGCAGGAGCTATTATTGGGTTTCCATATCGTGTAGCAATATCTATTCCCTTATGAAAAGCTCTTTTTCCTGTAAATGGGTCCTTTCTCCATCCAAAAGCAGAACTGATATAACCTCGAGTTGGCCAAATTGATGGAGTGGAGGCTAATCTTATGGTCTGTTTTTCAAAAAATTTTAAAAGAGTATTTAAATTTTTCTCAATTCCTTCAGCTTTTTGAGTAATTATTTCTAAATTTTGAAGGGACTTATCTGCTTTAGGTGGGGAGATGTTTTCGATTTCCCTCAAAACAGTAGGACCTCCAATACCAACCTCTTTTAAAGCGAGTGGAAATTCTAACCCTGCGATAATATTTAATTTTTTTGCATAATTTTTGAAACTCTCTAATTTAGCATTAAGTTCAACTATTGTTTTTTCATATCGAGCAATTTTCTTCTGCTGCTCGGTATATTTACTATTTAAATTTTTAAACTTTTCTCTTGTGATACTCATTGTTGCATAGTCATAAATAATAAATATAAATGCTAAAAATAAAAGCACTGCACCTGCAAATGAAAGGTACATTGCTTTCTTTGAAATAGTAAATTTCTTAGAATTAGAAGTAGAATGAGGAACTATTATAAATGTATAAAATTTCTCTTTCATTTCCCCCTCCTAACATAACACATGCCTTTTGATTACCAAACAAAAATCCATTTGTCAAGGGTTTTAAGCTCTTTTTTTTACATTTTTCTTTATATAATCAATTATTTCTTGAGTGGATGTCCCAGGAAGAAATATTTCAGCGATTCCAATTTTTTTAAGGAAAGGAATATCCTTTTGAGGAATTATTCCCCCTGCTATTACAAGAACATCATCCATGCCTTTTTCTTTAAGCAATTCCATAATCCGTGGAAACAGAGCATTATGGGCACCTGAAAGAATGCTTAAACCAATTACATCCACATCCTCTTGAAGAGCAGTCGCAACAATCTCCTCTGGAGTTCTCCGAAGCCCTGTATAAATTACTTCCATCCCAGCATCCCGTAGAGCTCTTGCAACTACCTTCGCTCCCCTATCATGTCCATCTAAACCAGGTTTAGCTATAAGCACTCTTATTTTTCTCTCTGCCATTTTTTCCTCCAACTCAATAAGTTATTGGTTCTTGATACTCACCGTAAATTTCTTTTAAAGAATCTATTATTTCGCCAAGGGTGGCATAAGCCTTAACCGCTTTTAAAATATATGGCATAAGATTTTCCTCGTCCTGTGCAGCCTTCTTTAAATCAGAAAGGCACTGTTTAACCAGTGCCTTATTTCTCATTTTCTTTACTTCTTTTAATCTTTCTAATTGTTTTTTTGCCACTGATTCATCTATATAAAGAATTGGTATTTCTTCCTCTTTTTCTGCTCTAAATTCATTTACCCCAACGATAATTTTTTCTTTTCTCTCAACAGCTTTTTGATACCAGTAAGCACTATCCTGAATTTCTTTCTGAGGAAATCCTGCTTCTATAGCTTTCACCATTCCTCCCATATCATCAATCTTTTTAATATAATCCCACGCTTCCTTTTCTATTTCCAAGGTTAGTTTTTCTATAAAATATGAGCCTCCAAGAGGATCAATAGTATTGGCAACACCACTTTCATGTGCTAAAATTTGCTGAGTTCTTAAAGCAATGGTAACTGCTTCCTCCGAAGGCAAAGCATATGTTTCATCAAGAGAATTCGTGTGAAGAGATTGAGTGCCTCCCAGAATAGCTGCTAATGCCTGGATTGTTACACGAATTATATTGTTATAGGGTTGCTGAGCCATCAATGAGACTCCAGAAGTCTGGATATGAAATCTCAACCACCAGGAGCGAGGATTTTTTGCATTAAATCTCTCCTTCATTATCTTAGCCCACATTTTTCGTGCAGCTCTAAATTTAGCAATTTCTTCGAAAAAGTCATTGTGAGCATTAAAGAAAAAGGAAAGCCTGGGAGCAAAATCATCCACATTTAGTCCTCTTTTTATTGCCCATTCCACATATTCTATTCCATCTCTGATAGTAAAAGCTAATTCTTGAACAGCAGTCGCACCAGCTTCTCTGATATGATAGCCTGAAATTGAGATAGTATTCCAGCGAGGAACTTCCTTCGCACCATATTCAAAAGTATCAATCGTTAATTTCATGGAAGGCTCTGGGGGAAAAATAAAGGTTTTCTGGGCAAGATATTCCTTGAGAATATCATTTTGAATCGTTCCTGAAATAACCTTAGGTGAAACCCCTTGTTTTTCTGCTACTGCTATATACATAGCCCATAATACTGCAGCTGGTGCATTAATTGTCATGGAAGTTGTTATTTTATCAAGAGGAATTCCGTCAAAAAGTATCTCCATATCTGCCAAAGAATCAACAGCTACTCCACATTTTCCAATTTCTCCCTGAGCTAATGGATGGTCAGAATCAACGCCCATCAAAGTTGGCAGATGAAAGGCAACACTCAAGCCCGTCTGTCCCTGAGATAGAAGATATTTATATCTTCTATTGGTATCCTCAGCAGTGCCGAATCCTGAAAATTGCCTCATTGTCCAGAGACGGGAACGATACATTGTGGGATGAATTCCTCTTGTGAAAGGGTACTCCCCGGGGAAACCTAAATCTTTTAAATAATCTAAATTTTCCAAATCCAGAGGAGTATACAATTTCCCTATTTCCCTTCCAGAGACAGTAGTAAATTTTTCCATTCTTTCAGGAAGCTTTTTTAACGATTCAGAGTAAGTTCCATTTTCCCATTTTTCTTTTCTTTTTCTTATCTTCTCGAGTTCTTTCTCGGAAAACATTTTTTCACCTTCCTTCCAGCATTAAATCCTTTGCCATGATTTTAAAAAAAATAATATTTAAAGTCAATTTTAGAATTAAGGTTGAGTCTTTTCTAATCCAAAGATGAGCATGAAAACCTTT
>CAZWBN010000107.1:0-6339 GCA_964632095.1 uncultured Clostridia bacterium
CTAAAACCGGAGGTAAAGGATTAATGTTTGCAGCTTTTGAAATTGCAATAACAATCGGGATGATCATATTTGCAGTAGCTGTATTAGAAGTTACTTCAGTGAGGTAAACACCTAATATTATTGCCAGCAGGGTTATTAGAGAATGACTTCGAGAGGAGAATAAATTTATAAATCCCTTTCCTATTATTTCAGCAAGTCCTGTATTAAACATCTGAAAGCCAAGAGACAATCCTCCCCCAAAAAGCAGTAATGTTCCCCAGTCAATTTTTAATGCTTCAGATATTGAAAGAGTAAATATCCCCTTTTTCCAGTTAACGGGCATGAGGAAAAGTAGACATACTCCTATTAAGGCTGCTACTGATTCTGGTAAATGTTGAGATAGCCATAAATAAATATCCGAGTCTTTTCCACAGATTAAAGCTACAATCCCGGGCGTAATCCATAATGAAACAGTAATTGAAAAAGCAATGATTACATTTTTTTGAGCCTTTGAAAATTTAGTTTTTTCTTTAAAAGATGTTTTATGCCCGAATTTATTTCCAGGAAGTTTTAATTTTAAGAGAAAAAATAAGAAGAAAAACATTGGTGTCAGAATGAAGAAATTAATAAGCATCCATTGGAAAAAGGTAATTTTATAATTTGCAAATTTTTCGAGCATACCAATTGCTATAAGATTTGGAGGGCTTCCAATTGGTGTTCCAATTCCTCCTATAGAAGAAGAATAAGCTGTTAAAAGCATCACTACAATGCTGAATTCTTGTAGACTTCTTTCATTTAAGCTGGACTTATACGCACTCAATAAGCCCAGACCAATCGGATACATCATGGCAGTAGTTGCTGTATTCGAAAGCCACATGGACAGGAATAAGGTTACTGCACCAAAAGCAAATAGGATTCGGATATAACTCTGAGAAATTATTTTAATGGACAATATTGAATGAGCAAATTTCTCGTCAAGTTGATGAACCCTCATTGCTCTTGCTAAGATAAAGCTACCCAAAAAGAGGAATATAATGGGGTGTGCAAAAGGAGAGAATGCTTCTTTTGCAGAAGAAATGCCAAAGGCTATAATTAAAATTGGTATGCATAATGCAGTGAGAGAAATTGGAATTGCTTCAGTTACCCACCAACATACAATTAAGAAAAAAATGCACAGGAGATTATGGGCTTGAGGCTTTTCTTTTAAAATTGGGGAGAGAAAAGTTAACAGGAAAAGAAACGGACCTAAAAATAAGCCTATTTTTTTTCTGAGTTCCATTTTTTTTCAGCCCACACTACACTTGCATAACCTTTCTTAAAAAATAATAGCTTATCAAACTTGGTTATCAGGGATAGTAAGGGGTGGAGGAATGAATACAATTTAAAAGCTCTTCCATGTTCTTTAATTTCCATCTCAGAAGAAGGACTTATTAAACCAGCCCTTGATTTTGTAGTTTTTATTCTGGAAAATAGCTTTGCATAAAGAAAGTTTAAAAAAAGTTCTATTAATTCAGTAACAAACTTGGAGTAAGTTTCAAAAATAAGTACATTAAAACCATTTTTTTCTAATTTCTCTTTTAATTCATCAAATTTATATCCCTCTCTTTTATGCCCATAAACTTCTGGTTTCATTCCGAGCAATTGACGGAGTTTATTTATTAGGAAAAATTTTCCAGTCATTGGAACTGAAATAAGGAGCTTGCCACCTGGTTTTAAAACTCTGCGAATTTCCTTTAGGCAACTTTCATCCTCATCGAGATGCTCTAAATAATCTAAACTGATAACCATATCAAAAGTATTATTAAAAAAGGGAATTTTATCCTGTTCTATTTGAACAATGTTCCTTTTTAGTAAAGGTCTCGCATTTTTAATATTTAAAGAGTCAAAATCTACATGCACCCATTTTCCACCTTTCTCCTTCAAGAAATAGCTAATTGTACCCTGAGAACAGCCAAGGTCTAAAATTAGATAATCTGGATTAATTTGAAAATGTTTATTAATTAAATAGAGTTTTTCTTTCTTTTTTAATGATTTTCTAAAGATTAATATTTGCCACGGGATTTCTTTCATCTAAGATAGAAAATTAGTAATACAAAATCATCCCCTATTTCTCTGAAATAAGTTCAGCTATAGCCTCTCTTAGTTTTTCACCTCTCAGCCCAAAATATCTGAGAATACCTCTTTTATCAACGAGCCAGAAAGAGGGGATTGAATTCACATTATAGAGCTTTGCTGTTTCATCATCCCATCCTTTTCCACTAAATGATATTTTCCAATCAATATTTTTCTCTTTTATAAAATTTTCCAGAGCCTTTTTGTCTGTATCAAGACTAATTCCAATTATTTCAAAACCTTTGTCTTTAAATTCTTGGTAATATTTTTTCAAATCAGGGACTTCTCTTCTACATGGACCACACCAGCTTGCCCAAAAATCGACTAACACAACTTTTCCCTTTTGAGAAGAGAGATTAAATTTTTTTCCATTAAGAAGGGTTACGGTGAAATCTTTTGCTACTTTTCCAGCACCTATTTTCTCTTTAATTTTCAAAATAAGTTGTTTAAATTCTTTTTCTTCTCTTAATGCTTTAAATTCGTTGCTATAGAGCTCACTACAAGTTATAAATCCTCTATTAACTGCTTCGTTTAACCACTCAAATGCTTTCTCCTTTTGATTTAATTTTACATATACTGTAGCAATATCAATACAAGTCCAGGGGGATTTTCTTTTTGATTTTTTTTCAATTTTAAGGGCTGTATCAAGAGCTTCATTAAATTTTTCCAATTTCATGAGAAGAGCAAATTTAGCTGAAAGGAGATTTCTCTTCTTACCAAATTGTTCAATGCCCTGATTAATTAATTCAAGAGCTTGAATGTATTTTCTTTCTTTATAAAACTCATAGGCTTTCTGCAAAAGTTTTTGTTCGTCAGCGTGAATTAGAAGATAAAAAGAAAAAATCAATAAAATTAAGACAGCTATTCTCTTCATACTTACCTCCATTAAGTTTTTCATTAAATCAATTATAGAAAATATCAAAAAATCAAAATTTTTTCTATAAATTTAATTCTTTCTTTAAGAGTTTTATCGCATAATTAATTCTTGTGTCCACTTGGTTCATGGTTAAATTTAAAATACGGGCTATGCTTTCTCTTGGAAGAGCTTGGTAGTAATAAAGATATAGAATTTGTTTGTATTTAAAATCCAATTTTTTAATTGCCTTTGCTATAAGTTCGAGACTTTCTTTCATTTCATACAATTTTCCAATATCTTCTGAAAGGTCTAACCCAATACCTTCATCTTTTTTTCTTTCAATTAATTTTTGATATCTGTATTTTCTTATTACATTTTTTGTGATGCCATAAATATATGTCCCAAGCTGCGATTTTTTTTTAAATTTTTTTTCCTTTAAAGCCTTAAAAAGTGCAACAAGAACTTCGTTAGTTAAATCTTCCCAGTCCGGATTAGTAGCGCCAATTTCTTTTTTTATTTTAAGGCTTACAATAGGCTTATAAAATTTAATTATTGTTTTAATATCCATTTACTGAAATTTTTTATTTTTCTTTTTAATTTACTAATATACTATTTATTTAAACTTAAGGAAAGTTATTTTTTTGAAAGGTCAAGTCCAAATTTTCCTGTAAAAAGGAAGAGCTTTAAATTAACTTGCACTTTGAATCTCCTTTCTTTCTTCATCTACTATTCCAAATTTAATTCTCAACTCCTGAATTTGAGCAAGTTCTCTTTCGCTCATTGGAATTTTATTCCATCTCCGCGAAGCCCTTATCAACACTTGAAGATTTTTTTAAGTTCCTCATTTTACCAGAGGCTCCTCCATTTTTACAGGAATTTTAAGACATTGCCATATAATAAGTCGGTTTTGTTAGAATTTATTTTTGAATCACCTGTTTTCGTTATCTTTCTTTCCCTTTAACAAAGTTTTTATATATTCTTTACCACCCATATTTAGAATAAATTTGGCAAGAGCTACCTGTTTTGCTCTTTCAGGTATTTCCTCGCTTTTGACTATTTCATTAATGTAATTTTCGTATTTTTTAATTTCTTCATAACTCAAAATTGAGCGTTCCTGGAGAATAGTATGGGCAATAACCTTCAGCCTTTTTACATCGGAAATTTTTGAAATTAATTTAGTTATCATCTTTAATCTTTTATTTACAACAGCTATATCGATTTCAGACTTAAACCAGCCTAAGAATTGGTCATAAACCCAGCTAATATTAAAACTTAAATCTTCACCGCCCATAAATTGTTTTGCAACTGTAAATTTGGTTCTTATGAGAGTTGGAAATCCAATTCCAACACTAACTGCCAGAAGAACCGGATTTATATTTTTTGCATAAAAATGAACGATTGCATATACGCCTGTTGCAGCGAGGGCATTTACTCCCACAAGAATCCACGCCCAGAAGGTCCGAAATGCTTCTCTTGGACTTGGAGAAAAAGTAGCGATAATTTCAGCGATTCCCACTATTGCCCCTAACATAAAAACAATTATATATGGAAGCCAATTCATTTAATACCCTCTCTATTCTTTCAAAACTCTCAATCCCTTTTCACTTATAGTAATCACTTCATCTTCGAGTCCTGATTTTAAAGATTTTTTTGATATGTAACCTTTCTTTTCTAATTTAGCAATTAACTCCCCAATTTTATCCGGCATTTCAAGTTGCTCGACAGAAAGCTCTATAGGAGTCAAAGCACCCTTTTTAAATAAAATTCTTAAAATTTCCTTTTCTTTATTTGTTATATCAGCCATGGAACCTCCTGAAATTATAAAATTGTAAAAAATAATTTCTCTCCCTTAATTTTCAATTAAAAAAACTGATATGTCAATAAAACTTTTATCTTTTATATCGAGCTGAGATTTCTTCTAATTCTTTTGAAGCTTCAGGAGGAGGTGTGGTAAATAGACTTACAATTATTGTCAATAATGTGGAAATTATGAATGCAGGAACAAGCTCATAAATCGTTGCCTTTAAAAAATGGACTTGATTCCAGATTATAGTTATTAAAGTGCCTGAAATAAGTCCTGCCATAACACCTTGCTTGGTTGTTCTTTTCCAGAATAAAGAAAGTATAATGGTAGGTCCGAAAGAAGCTCCAAGCCCTGCCCAGGCAAAAAGTACCAACCAGAAAACAAGCTGAGATGCAATAGCTCCAAGAATCAAAGCAATGATAACAAGAAGAATAATTACTACTCGACTCAGTAAAACCAGTTTCTTCTGACTGATTTCTTTTCCTTTGACCATTATTTTCTGATAAATATCCCTTATAACTCCAGAAGCTGCAACTAACAATTGAGAGTCTGCAGTGGACATTATTGCAGCGAAAATTGAGGCAATTATTATTCCGAAAATAACGGGGTGAAGATGGGTGGATGCAAGATAAGGATATAAATTTTCAGGGTCTGAATTTGGGAGAAGTTTCTTTACTGGATAATAAGCTCTTCCAACAATCCCTATATAAATAGCTCCCCATGCCATTAAAGTATTCCAAACAGTTCCAATTAAAGCTGATTTTCTTAAAGCTCGAGGGTCATCTATTGACATGTATCTTACTAAAATATGGGGATTTCCTGGAGAACCAAGTCCTATACCTAAAAATCCAATAATTCCTCCAACTGAAAGGGCAAAAGGGTCTATTGAAAAAGAGCCAAGAACTTCCGGGTCAATTTGGCTTAATGCATGAAGAACTTCACTCCATCCTCCAAGGTTTATAATTGCAATTATTGGTAAAATCAAAAGTCCGATTATCATAAAAATTGCTTGAACTGTATCTGTCAAGGAAACAGCTAAAAATCCACCCATCATGGTGTAAGCTAAGACAATTAAAGCAGTGACAAGGACTCCATTAAATTCTCCCAAACCAAAACTTGCTCCAAATGCTTTTCCTCCTGCATTAAATTGAGCAGAGACATAAGCGACCATGAAAATTAGAATTATGATTACAGATGTGATTCTTAAAAGATTAGATTTATCCTTGTATCTTGACTCAAAGAAATCCGGAAGGGTTAGATTATCCATTTTCTCAGTATATCTCCTTAGTCTTTTTGCAAGAAAAAGAAATAGAAAAAGCTCAACTATTATATAGCCTGCAACAGCCCATATTGCGGATGCGCCTCTTATATAAGCTATTCCAGTAACACCAATCATTAACCACGATGATCTTCCTGATACAACAGCACTTAGTGCAACAACAAATTCCTTCATTTTCCTTCCACCAATGAAAAATTCACTTATTCCAGCAGAGGAGAATTTGGTTGCTAAAACACCTATGAGAATAATTATTAATAGATAAAATATAAAGGAGAGAACTGCCAATGTATTTGCATGGACTGCAATTTG
>CAZWBN010000108.1:0-6323 GCA_964632095.1 uncultured Clostridia bacterium
AAGAGGGAAATTTTCTTTTGACAGAGAAAGGAAGTTCCTTTATAAAAGAATAAAATTAGATTTAATGAAGGGGGATAAGAGGTAAAAATGGATTTGACAAATTTTACTTTAGAAGAAATACTCCTTTCAGCGATAAAAAGTGAAATTGAAAAAGAAAATGCTGAGAAATTTGAAGCTTATAATATTGAGTGGCCAATGATGCATATTGGAGCTTAGAATAGGGTTTTCAAATGACTTTAAACAATATTTTAAAGTTTAGTAAAATAAATAGCACTTATGAAATTTTAGAAAACGAAAAAGGAAAAACTAAAAGCGTAAAACTACAACTAAGAACTCAAAACTTTTCGATTATAGCTTTTACTTTTAAGTTGCCTGCCTGTCGGCAGACAGGTAGTTTCTCGCTTTGCCATAGCGGTATACCCCACGTGGAGGTGTCCCACATTTTAAATTTTTAGTTTAAAGAGGAGGTGAATTATGCCTGATTTTGGAACGCCATTTTCTGGTTTGGCTAATGACCGCAAACTCACACATGAAGAATTAATACGAGCAATACGGTTTATGGTATCTGCAGAATATGAAGCAATTCAGCTCTATATGCAGCTTGCTGAATCGACCGACAATGAACTCGCAAAGGAGGTATTAAAGGATATAGCCGATGAAGAAAGAGTTCATGCGGGTGAATTCCTCAGACTTTTAAAAGAACTCGCACCTGATGAAGAAAGATTTTATGAAGAGGGAGCAAAAGAGGTCGAAGAAATTATTGAGAAAATAAAGTAGTAAATTTTAAAAATGAAAAAATTTAAATGGCAGATTGTATTAGGAGTGTTTTTAGTCTCACTTTCTGTAATCCTTTATTTAATCCATTATGCTATTTTCAGAGACCCTCATCATATATTTATTTACATGCTGGGTGACATTGCTTTTGTTCCAATTGAAGTGCTATTTGTGACTCTAATTATTCACAAGGTAATCAGTGAAAGGGAGAAACATGTCATGATGGAAAAATTAAATATGGTTATAGGTACTTTTTTCAGTGAAGTTGGAACAAAATTATTGAAATATTTCAGTGAGTTTGATGAAAATTTTGAGGAAATAAGAAGCAATTTAATCGTTGAAAATAACTGGTCTGAGAAGCATTTTTTGAAAATAAAGAAGCAGATTATGAGCATCTTTCAAATGATATAAAGAGAGCTTACATTTTATTAATTTCAGAATGGCTTGATTATATGAAACATCTGAAAAATCGTTATCCATATCTATTTTCACTTGCAATAAGAATAAATCCGTTTAAAAAAGAAGCGAGTGCAGAGATTAAATAAGAAATGATACAGGAGGAAAAATAATGGATTTAAAAATCCTTTATAAAATAAGTTATGGATTATATGTGGTTACTTCTAAAAAGAACGGGAAGATCAATGGACAGATTGCAAATACAGTATTTCAGGTAACTTCTGAACCTCCGGCTGTTGCAGTTAGTATAAATAAAGATAATCTTACCCATGAATTTATTCGGAATAGCAGAATTTTTGCTGTTTCCATTTTATCAAAAGATACTCCAATGAAATTTATAGGAAATTTTGGTTTTAAATCCGGGAGAGAAATAGATAAATTTAAGGAAGTAAAATATAAAATTGGTGTTACGGGTGCTCCGATTATCATGGAAAATACAATCGGCTATCTGGAAGCAGAAGTTATGAATAGTTTAGATGTAGACACTCATACAGTTTTTATTGGAAAAATCTTAAATGCTGAAATAATTAATGATGATGAACCTATGACCTATGCTTATTATCATCAAGTTAAAAAAGGAAAGGCTCCAAAATCAGCACCTACTTATATGAAGGAAACGAAAGAGGAGGGGAATAAGGAGAGCAAAATGGCAAAGTATGAATGCACAGTGTGTGGATATATTTATGACCCGGAAAAGGGAGCCCCGGATTCCAGTATTGAACCAGGCACTCCTTTTGAAGAATTGTCGGATGATTGGGTTTGTCCTGTTTGTGGTGCCTGGAAATCAGCATTTAAAAAAATAGATTAAAAGAAATCAGGAGGAATAACATGACAGTCCAAAAAATAAAAGAAAATGTATATTTTGTAGGAGCAATTCATTGGGATAGAAGATTATTTGATGAATTAATTCCTTTACCTGATGGGACAAGTTACAATGCTTATCTTATAAAAGGTTCAGAAAAAACTGCTTTAATTGATACGGTTGACCCAACAAAAGAAATAGAGTTAGTGAAAAATCTCAAAAACGCTGGAGTTAAAAAGTTGGATTATTTAATTTCAAATCATGCAGAACAGGACCATTCAGGAGTAATCGGGAAGATTATGGAACTTTATCCAGCGACAAAAATTGTGACCAATGAAAAATGCAAAAGTTTTTTAAAAGAACTCTTACTCATCCCGGAAGAAAAATTTACTGTAATAAAGGACGGTGATGAACTTTCTCTTGGAAATAAAACTTTAAAATTTATATTTACTCCATGGGTGCACTGGCCTGAGACAATGGTGACATATCTAATTGAGGATAAAATTCTATTTAGCTGTGATTTCTTTGGCTCACATTATGCCACATCTTCACTGTTTGCCAGAGAAGGAGAGAAATTACTTGAAGATGCGAAAAGATATTATGCGGAAATAATGATGCCTTTTAGAAATGTTATAGTCAAAAATATAGAAAAAATTGCAGATTTAAATATTGATATTATAGCTCCGAGTCACGGACCTTTATACAGAAAACCTTCTTTTATAATAAATGCTTATAAAGAATGGATAAGTGATGATGTGAAAAATGAAGTTATAATTCCTTATGTTTCAATGCATGGAAGCACGGAGAAAATGGTGGAGTATTTTATTGATTTGCTTGTAGATAGAGGTATTGAAGTCAAACCCTTTAATTTACCCAGAACTGACATAGGTGAGTTTGCAATGGCACTGGTTGATGCTGCAACAATTGTAATAGCCTCTCCAATGGTACTTGCAGGTGCACATCCTGCTGCTGTTTATGCTGCTTTTCTTGTTAATGCTTTAAGACCGAAGACAAAGTTTATATCAATTATAGGTTCTTATGGGTGGGGTGGAAGATTTATTGAGCAATTGAAAAGTCTTTTATCAAATCTTAATGCAGAGTTCATTGAGCCGGTTACAGTAAAGGGTTATCCAGAAGAAGAGGATTTTAAAAGCTTGGAAAATCTGGCTGATAAGATTTTATCTAAGCATCGAGAATTAAAAATAATACCTTAAAAAATTAAGATTTTGGGGAGGAAAAAAATGAAATTTACTGATATTTTAAAAAATAAAGAACACGAGGGAAAAGAAAAGCATGTGCCGGTTATTGAGATAAATAAAGGGGCAGAAGAAAATAAGGACATTGTTCGTGTTATTGTGGGTAAGGAAGTTCCTCATCCAAATACAGTGGAACATCATATTGCGTGGGTAGAACTGTATGGTGTGAAAGAAGATGGACAGGTAATTAATCTTGGAAGAGCAGCTTTTGCTCCTGGTTACACAAGTCCAAATGCGAGTTTTCAAGTATCATTAAAGGAGTTTAAAGCTTTATGCGCTCTTGGATACTGTAATATTCATGGGTTATGGGAAAACTGCATAGAAATTTAAAATGGTCCGAGGATAAAATATTTTTGAAATTAATTAAAAGATAAAGGAGGTTTTAAAAATGGCAGAAGAAGGAAAAATTTATGTATGCTCAATATGCGGTCAAGAAGTTAAGGTGGTTAAATCAGGAGTAGGAATATTGGTTTGTTGTAACAAACCCATGAAACTGAAGAAGTCGTGATTTTTTGGAATTAAAATTTGAAGAATAAATAATTTTTAAGGGAGAAGGGAATGAATCTTTCTGAAATGAATAAAAAATATATTCGTAATGCAGCTAAGAAAATAAAATTAGACCCGAACCTTTTAAAAATACTCGAAAGACCAATGAGGATTCTTGAAGTCTCCATTCCTTTAGTAAAAGATAATGGAGAAGTTGAAGTATTCACTGGTTATCGATGTCAGTATAATGATGCGAGGACCCACAAAGGGAGGAGTGAGGTATCATCCTGATGTTACAAAAGATGAGATAATAACACTTGCAGCATTAATGACTTGGAAATGTGCTCTGGTAGATCTTCCATATGGAGGTGCAAAAGGAGGAATAGTATGTGACCCGACAAAACTATCTGAAAAAGAGCTAGAAAAGCTTACAAGGAGATATACTGTAGAAATTATACATCTTTTAGGTCCTCATATTGATATTCCTGCTCCCGATGTATTTACAACTTCCAAAACAATGGCTTGGATAATGGACACTTTCAGCATGATGAAGGGATATACCGAACCAAGCATTGTAACAGGAAAACCAGAGGTTCTTGGAGGTTCAAAGGGAAGAAAGGAAGCAACCGGTAGAGGAGTTGCTATTGTTACAGGAGAATTGTTTAAAGCATTAAATAAAAATCTTAAAGGAGCAAGAATAGCAATCCAAGGATTTGGGAATGTTGGAAGTTATGCTGCGCTTTTTCTCTCACAAATGGGAGCAAAAATTGTTGCTGTTTCTGATATTACGGGAGCTTTAAAAAATGAAGATGGTTTTTCACCACAGGAGTTAATTGATTATGTAGAGAAGCACGGTGACCTGGGAAAATATTCTGGAGGCAAAAAGATTTCCCGGGATGATTTGCTTTATCTGGATGTGGATGTATTAATTCCTGCAGCATTAGAAAATCAAATTCATTCAGGAAACGCCGAAAAAATTAAAGCAAAAATGATTGTTGAGGGAGCGAATGCCCCTACTACTCCGGAGGGAGATGAAATACTGAATGGAAAAGGCATTTATGTTGTTCCAGATATTCTGGCAAATTCAGGAGGTGTTATTGTGAGTCATTTAGAGTGGGTTCAGGCATTAAGTGGATTGTACTGGGAAGAGGAAGAGGTGAATAGACATTTAGAACGAAAATTGACTAAAAGTTTCAAAGAAGTATGGAAAAAATCAAAAGAGTTTAATGTTTCCCTCAGAGAAGCTTCCTACATTGTTGCACTCGAAAGAATAGCTGAAGTTTACCGTTATCGTGGTATTTTCCCATAATTGAAAATAAAAAGATAAAAATAAAAAAACATGGAGGTTAAAATGAATTTAAAAGGAACAAAAACTGAGAAAAATTTATTAACTGCCTTTGCAGGAGAATCACAGGCAAGAAATCGTTATACCTTTTTTGCAAGTAAGGCAAGAAAGGAAGGCTATCACCAGATTGCAGCTATCTTTGAAGAAACTGCCGAAAATGAAAAGGAACATGCTGAAAGAGAATTTAAGTTTCTTCAAGGAGGAGAAGTGGAGATTCAGGCTTCTTTTCCAGCAGGAATAATTGGAACCACTGCAGAAAATTTAAGAGCAGCAGCTGCTGGAGAAAATTATGAACATACACAGATGTATCCTGAATTTGCCCGTATAGCAAGAGAAGAGGGTTTTGAAGAAATTGCGAAAGCCTTCGAAGCAATTGCTATTGCTGAGAAACAACATGAAAAAAGGTTCCTTGCACTTTTAAAAAATGTTGAAGAAGGTAAGGTTTTTAAAAAGGATGCTCCAGTAAAATGGAAATGCAGAAAGTGTGGATATATTCATGAAGAAGTTGAGCCTCCGGAAGAATGTCCTTCATGCGGTCATTCGCGGGAGTATTATGAGTTACTCTGTGAAAATTATTAAAAAATAGGATTGAGTATTTAAAGCGAATAGTGTTTTTAGATTACAATTTTATCAAAATTTTCTAATTTTTTAATCTTTAAATTTCTGTGCCAGTTTCATATTCGTTTAAAAGATAATAATAACTTATATATTATTCAAGAAATTGGAGAGGAAAAGTTTAAAATTTATTAATGGTACCAAAGTTTTATTACCCAAGGAATGCATAAAAAATGTTTAAAAATTTATGAGTAATTATGGGTAATGCCTTTTCCTTTACATTCTAATTTTTTTGGTTTATAGTAAAATACTATATAAAAACAATTTTTAAAAAGGAGTCAACTATATAGAATGATGAATAAAAGGGACTTCAGTGAAGAGCCTGTTTTGAGTGAGAAGAGCATATATTGTTCTAAGGAGCTTTGTAGAAGTAGCGGTAACTGCCTCTTTGTGTAAAATGCATTCAATTTATAAAAAATTTTTGTTCATACTTTTATTCTTGTTCGTCATAGCCCAGTTCTTTTATTCTATTTCCCAAGATTTCCCGATTCCAAAATCCCAACATTCAAAAAAAAGAATTTGGAAAACTATTAATTTGATATAAATAAAAAGGGTGAGATTTGGGTCTGTGATTCAGTTGCTCACCGAA
>CAZWBN010000109.1:0-6312 GCA_964632095.1 uncultured Clostridia bacterium
CCATATTAGTATAATTAATTTCCAACTTTATAAAGGTTATAATCCAATTAATTTCCGAATTTATTTAACTCTCGCCCCGTATATGTAAATGTTGCGGGTTTTGTTTGCATTGTTGACAGAAGTCAGATTATTAGAGGAGAATTACTGGTCCTGAATCCTGTTTCTATTGAATATAGGTATAAATGTTCCAGTTCCTTTAGGATAAGCCATTCCACCATTATTATATCCTGATTTTTATTTAAAAATTGACTTGGATAATTCACAAATATAGATAAATAAGGTCTAAATACATATAACTACCTATAGTTTATTAATTATTGCCATAGTCAGAGGGTGGTTGCTTTGAAAAGACTTATAATTATTTTGATGGTTTTCTCATTGATTCTTTTTGCGGGGTGTAATTCTGGTCCAGTATGCAAAAAACCTTATATCCTGGTCGGAAATGATTGCTGTCTGGATCAAAATGATAACGGTGTGTGTGATTCTGATGAGATCACAACCACCACTTTGCCAACGATAACCACAACTACAATTCTTAAAAAACCATATATGCAGATTTTTGATCATTACAATGACAAGATTTTAAATTGTACATACGATGCTACTCTCTATTACACAACAAATCAATATGAGGAAGGGAAGTCAAAAATCATGGAGTGCAGAAAGGTTGTAAGTAATGGTTTAATCGAGGCAAACAAACTAGTGAGGGATTCAGCTACCCCAAAAGACGAGGTAAAGGCGTTCATGCTGGACTTGGATAGATGTGATAAGATATTAACTGCTATTTATCTTGCACTTTCACTTTCTGATACAACTTCTGACGAAGAAAAAATCCAGCTGATAGCCCAGGTCGAGAATGCATTGAGAGATAGCCTATACTGTGTTTACAAAATGGAAAATCAATATCCACATACCCGATACTATGAACGATTTTATGAAACTCAGAAAGAGGAAGTGGATGAGGAAATTAAATCTATTGTGGATATACACAACCAATTCAATCAGGTTGTTAACGAATATTACGACGCAGAATATGGCTTGGAAGCCAAATATTTCTATCAAGTAAATCCAAACGACCCCATTATAATTGATATCACAGATAACTTAGTAGAAGACATACTTGACCAAGAAGAGATTAAATGGAAATTATTTGAGTTTGTTCGGGAAAATGTACAATACAAATATGATCCAAATTGGCGGACAGACTGGGTTCAACAACCAGCTATAACTTTACTTTATGGTAAGGGTGATTGCGAGGATCATTCCGTACTTCTGGCTTCTATGTTCATGAGGGCTGGGATCAGCGACGTTGGATTATGTTATGTAGATACAAATGGTGATACCACCTATGACCATATGCTCCTCTATGTTGGCAATATCGGCTGGGATGCAACCTGCAAAGACTGTGATGATAGTGCACCAGCTGGGATTAGAAACTGCAGAAAGGAATGTTTTGATGTAAATGAGGTGGTTATGAATCCCGGAATAACCAAAAGAAGAAAGGAGCTTGAGGCTGGGTGGGAGCTGTGTTATAATGATCTCAATCGGGAATACGAGGAATTAACACGGTTCTATACCAGAAAGATTGCTGGTAGAGATCTATCCTACAAACAAAGCTCGGAAAGATACGAACAATATTCCCAAAAATTCAATGAATTTATTGCTATTATGAATTCCTGCAATTCATTCATCAAAGCAAACAAACAGGAACTCGAAGAAATGGGTTATAATGCGAATGAACTACTTCAATTCATGGACGAGGTTTATGACGCTCAAAAAACAGTTTTAGATGAATGGGCGGAGAATCTCAAAAATCCATGCCCAGAGGGGTATATCTTCGGAATAGATTATTTATGTCATGAACCATGTGGTACCAGCTACTGCATTGAAGGGACTGTCTGTTGTAAGGGTAGATGTTATGTTTCATGTCCGTCAGGGTATTATCTAGCCACCGATTGTAGATGTTATCCGTATTAAAAATACATGATGAAATCAAAACCAACCGCACTGATTTATTTGAGCTGATTCTAATGAATAAATCCAAGCTCTACACCTCTCTAAACTTTTTTATAAATCAATTCTATATCAATATATGATTCGTTCCAGAGGCAGATTCCACTTACGAAAGGAGGGTATCGGGCAGATAGTTATACGCAAGAAGCTGGCGGATCAGTTGCCATTAAAACACAGGGACAAGGTTCTACTGGAATACGACGAGAAAGAGCAGGTGCTGAGGATAAGGAAGCTGTGAAACGCTATGGTGATTTCCCTTTTTGCTTTTTCCTTGGTCTATCCCAGTACGGGCTTTTACATTTCGGGCATACTTTAGGTTCTTTCTCTTTTCTCGGTAGCCACTCATGTCCGCAACGTTCGCATCTGTAGCCCAATACTTTGATTTCGACCTTCTTTGCCATATCAGTTAGTAATATACTCTCAGATATATAATTATTTAGTATTTATATACCTATGTAGTAATATATTATATAGGTAAATAAAATGGATTTCTGGACAGGATGCGAAGGATTCGAATGCGTTTGGATGCCGATTATGGCTGTGGTGCTGTTCTGGGTTTGGGTGATGTGGGAATACAGAGGACGGAGATATTCCAGAACCCAATTTTAAGCAGTGTCTTCCATTTAATAAGTAGTTTTGCCGGTAGATTGAATTCGTATCTCCGTTAGAATGACAGCTAAAGTTGTTCGGATATGGAGTGTTAAGTGAAATTCCGCCCGCATCCAAAGGAATTATTTTTGAGGGGTTTTCGTGGCAAAGAGAAAACTTTTTAAATATATGTATGTATTCAGCAATACAGGTAAATAAAAGGTATGGATATGACGAACAAAAGAATAACTCTATCAGTTGATGCCAAGGTTTACGAGAAATACAGAGAATATTGCGAGAAGAAGGGTCTTATAATCTCCAAACAGATAGAGAATTTCATGAGAGAAGAACTAAAAATATAAAATCTGAGGTGTAAAAATGGATTTATTTATTCCAAACAAATTAATGGGAAAAGTGGAGGAATGGAGAAATAAAGATTATAAGTGTGATTATCCTACTATTTCAGAAATCCTAAATTTTAGTATTGTAGAATCTGAAACCGGAGAAAAAGCCTTAAGATATTTAAGGAAAGCACAATTTGAAGCATTGGAAACATATTGGTATTTGAGACTTGTCGAAAAAACACCACATGTTTTTGAATTATACAAAAAACTCTATGATGACCCTATTAAATTGTTAAAAGCGCTTGGAATTCCTACAGAAAATCAGGAAATTCTGCAATTGGCTTTAAAAGGGGGGATAGACTACATTTTAGAGCAAGTAAAAAATAATGATGATTTTGTAAAAAAGTTTAGATTAGAAGCGGTTAGAGAATCTTTAACACTAAAATATCCAAGCTATATTTTAGCATTGGCTATGGGTGCAGGTAAAACTGTTCTTATCGGTTCAATAATTGCTACAGAATTTGCTATGGCTCTTGAATATCCAGATGCGGATTTTGTAAAAAACGCTTTGGTTTTTGCACCAGGGAAAACCATATTAGGAGCTTTGAAAGAAATTTCAGATATACCTTATGAAAAAATTTTACCTGAACGTCTGTATAAACAGTTTATAACTACTGTAAAATTTACTTATACTCGTGATGGAGAAAAAGACATTCCTATAATCAAAGGAAGTAGTTTTAATATCATTGTAACTAATACTGAAAAAATAAGGATTCAGAAACATACTATAACCCAAACTCTAATAAAAGACTTTTTAGGGAATTCATCAAAAATTGATGAAATAAAACAAGAAGTAGCAAATCTCAGATTGCAAACAATCGCCTCACTTCCTAATCTTGCTATTTTCTCTGATGAGGCACACCATACTTATGGACTAAATCTTGGCAAAGAATTAAAGAGGGTAAGACAGACCGTTGATTATCTGGCAGATAATACAAATGTTTTGGTAGTAGTGAATACAACGGGAACTCCTTATTACAAGAAGCAAGTTTTGAAAGATGTTGTTTACTGGTATGGTTTATCCCAAGGGATTAAGGACGGAATATTAAAAGAAGTTCGGGGGAATATTGTTGGTTATCAAGATGTGGCTGATGAGGATTTTATTACAGATGTTATTATAGATTTCTTTAGAAAGTATAAAGATGTAAAAATCTATGACGGTAGTCCCGCTAAACTGGCTATTTATTTTCCAAAGATTGAGGATTTAACTAATGCTAAACCAATTGTAGAAAGGGCTTTAATAGATATGGGTTTAGATCCATCAATTGTTTTAGAGGTACATAATAAATCTTCGGAGGATATACGGGATTTATTTGATAATAGAATAAATGACCCACATTTACCTTATCGTGTTTTTCTCCTTGTAAATAAAGGAACTGAAGGCTGGAACTGTTTATCACTATTTTCTACTGCTCTGGCAAGAGAGCTTAGAGCAAGTAATAACTTTTGTCTTCAGGCAGCAACGAGATGTTTAAGGCAAACGCCGGGCAATATGCATAAAGCAAAAATCTATCTTTCTCAAGCGAATGTGAGGATTTTAGATTCACAACTTAGAGAAACTTATGGAGAGTCACTTCAGGAATTAAATAGAACACCCCAGAACATAATAAAAGATAAACTTGTACTGAGAAAAATAGAGATACCCCCGATTTTGATTAAAAGAAAAATTCAAAAGGTTGTCCCAGTTAATAAGGAAATTGATATTAGCAAAATAGAACTCAAAAAGCCGGATATACCAATAGAAGAATCAAAGAAGATTATCTATGACTTAAAAGAGATTCCAGATAGAAAAGGCGTTTTGATTGCCAGGGAAGAAGAGAAAATAATAATTGAAGAAGATTTTATTGATGCTTATTCTTTTGCTGTTGAACTCTCATCCTTATACCGATTACCTCTTATGCCAATATATAAAAAAATAAGGAGTTTGTATCCTGACGGAGAAATCCAAGAGAGGTGTGCTTATAAAATTAGAGAGTATTTAGAGGATAGAATTAAAAACTATGAGATAACAGAGGAAGAAGTCGAACAGGCGTTGGCACTTATTAAACCAGAGGGATTTAATAAAGAAGAAAAAGATGGAGAAGTGATTTATACCACAGAAATTATTTACCACAAGGAAAGGGCAGAGAGACTGTTTCTACAGTATGATAAATTTAAAAAGGATAATAAGTCTTGGTACAAAAAATTTGGATTCCACTATACACCCTATAACTTTGATTCCGAACCAGAAAAAGACTTTTTCATTAACCTTTTGAATAAGCTTAATGAAGACCCTGACGATGTGGAAGATATATACTTCACTGGTGGTTTAACAGATCCGAAGAAAACAGAATTCTTTTTTGAATACATGGGTAAAGATAGAAAATGGCATACATACACACCAGACTTCTTGATAAGAAAGAAAGATGGAAAGGTGATAATTGTGGAGATAAAAATGGAGAGGTTTAGGAATGATGAAATAGATGGTGAGAAAGGATTAAAAGCGGCAAAGGTGAGAGAGATTGAAGGTTTAAATCCTGATAAACTGAAATATGAAATCTTGTTTACAGATAAGGCTGAAATTGGATTTGAGAACATACAAAAGATTAAGAATATAATATATGAAAATGGAGGATGACTCATGAAAATTACAAGAATTCATATTGAAAATTATAAAAGTATTAGAGAATTAGATATTAAACCCAATCCTAAATTAAATGCGTTCTTAGGTGAAAATAGTGTTGGGAAAAGCAATATATTTGAGGCTATTAATTGGCTAGTAGGACCAATCTATCCAACTTTTAATGCGACAACAAAACAAGACCATTATTTGGGAGATGAAAACAATAAAATACTTATCCAGCTCTATTTTGAAAATGGTTATCTTTTAGAGTTAGATGAATCAAAGGATAAATTTCAATTTTCCATTAAGCAAAATGGAGTTTTTCAAAGGGATTTAGGAACTTTAAGAGAAGATTTTTGTTCAGCCTATACTGGTGTTGAACGGCAGATTGTTGATTATTTACCCTCTAATAGGTGGAGTTTATTAGGAAGGATTCTTTTAGATATCAATAAAAAGTTCTCAGAAGAAACGACTGAAAATGGAGTGAAAAAATCTGAAAAATTAAAGAAGGAGCTGGATAGAATAAGAGATGAGTTGCTTTTCACAGTAGAGGATGAAGATGGTACTGAAATTATGAAAAAGTTTACAACTATCCTACAAGAAGAAAGTGCACGGCAAATGAATATGAGTCCTAATGACTTTAAACTGAGTTTTAACCTATATGACCCTTGGAATTTTTATAAGACATTGCAGATATTAGTTAAA
>CAZWBN010000110.1:0-6215 GCA_964632095.1 uncultured Clostridia bacterium
TGAAGTTCATGATTATACCAAATCCTTGCATATCTTTCATCTGGGATGCCAGAATCAATCCAAGACCAATGAAAGTGGTTGATATCAGAACCATAAATAATAACGCGGAAGGAAATGAAAGAAAACCCTTGATTCTGAAACCACCAATAAATGAAATAAATAAAATTAATAAACCCTGAATTATTGCAGTAGTTACTCCACCAGCTATTCTTCCAATAACAATTGAAATTCTATTTACAGGAGCTACCATGATTTCTTTCAAAAAGCCAAATTCTCTATCCCAAAGCACTGAAAGTCCTGCAAAGGTGGAAGTAAAAAGCATACCCATTCCAATAATTCCTGGGACAAGAAATTTAATGTAATTAACATCTTTTAGAGCTCCTGGCATAGTCATTCTATTAAAACCAAGACCAAGAAAAGCGAGAAAGAATAAAGGCATAGCTAAGGAACCTATTATACGGGATTTAGCTCTTATAAATCTTTTCATTTCTCTCAGCCATAATACATAAACTGCAGTTATGTTAATTATCTTCTCCATCTCATTCTTCTCCGTAGCATTTCTCTATTTTTCCTGATAGGAGAAATTTCTTCTTCCCTTATTGTTCTTCCAGTAAAATATAAAAAGACATCTTCAAGGCTTGGCTTCCTGAGATGGACGCTATTAACTTTTATCCCATTTTTTTGAGCCAAATCGATTAATTTAGGAATTTTTCTTTCCCCTTTTTCAACCGTCATGCTTAAAATCCCATTCCTTTGATTTATTGTCTTAATCCAATCAATTGCTCTTAATTTTTCGATTATAATGCCTGGATTACCATCAATTTCTAAAGATATTACATCTCCTCCAATCAAATCTTTTAACTTATCAGGAGTATCAATGGCAATAAATTTCCCGTGGTCCATAATTGCAATTCTGTCACATAGATAATCTGCTTCCTCCATATAATGGGTGGTTAAGATGATTGTAACTTTGTTTCTCTTATTCAATTTTTTAATATAATCCCAGATATGTCTTCTTGTTTGAGCGTCAAGCCCAAGAGTCGGTTCGTCAAGAAAAAGCACCTTCGGCTTATGTATTAATCCCCTTGCTATTTCTAATCTCCTCTTCATTCCACCTGAATAGTTTTCCACAAGCACATCTGCTTTACCAATTAATTCAACAAGTTCAAGTACTTCTTCAATTTTTCTTTTTCTATCCTCTTTGCCTATTCCATACATCATTGCGTGAAATTCAAGATTTTCCCGGCCTGTGAGTTTATTATCAAGTGCTGGCTCCTGAAATACAATTCCTATACTTCTCCTCACTCCATCCCTGTCTTTTCGGATGTCATGTCCTGCTACTTCAGCATAGCCTGAGGTAGACTTTAATAAGGTTGAAAGGATATTAATGGTGGTTGTTTTTCCAGCTCCATTTGGTCCAAGAAGTCCAAATAACTCTCCTTCTCTGACTGTAAAACTTATTTGGTCGACAGCTATGAAATCATCAAATTTTTTTGTTAATTTTTCGGTTTTAATTGCATACATTATAGGTGTGAGACTTAATAAATTTCTGGTGTATAAATTATTGGTTCAGGTAATTCACTCTCTGGTATACCAAGCTCTATTGCAAATTCTCTTAATTTATCCTGTATTTTCAAAACATTTTCTGTTCCCATTCGAAGTAAATGTTTTTGAGGTGCGCTGAGTTCCTCCAGCTTTGGGTCTGCTATTTTATAAGTTACCACCTTCTCCTTTAATTCTATTTCTCCTTCTACAATTGGTGTTTTGAGAAGTTCAATAATGGCTCTCTTCAGGGTCTCATCAAAATCCTTATTGGGATATCCAAGTTCCCTATAAGCCTCCTGGATAAGAGGTTTTATTTGTCTGTAGAATTCTACACAAGCTCGTGTATCGAGTGAGTAAAAAACATCTGCTATTGAATTATACCGTCTGTAACTTTCCGGTGAAATGTAAATTTTGCCTTTACTTTTTATAACTTTAAAACTCTCTTTTGGAGCAAGGAACTCGAGGTGAGGTCGAGGGCTTTCGCCATTAGCTATATTATCCACTATAGCAGTAAACTTCCGAATTAAATCCTCCTGTTTAAGCCCTATAATAAATAAAGGATGGGATGAAATTTTCTTTGCTAATTCTCTTATTTTGATATCGCTATTATCAAGAGTAATCCCCTTTAATTCCGGAAACTTTTTTTCTTCTTTAACCGGTTTTTTCTCGGGGATTCCGCTAATTTTTTTTTGAATTTTAACTGATTGAGGCTGAATCTGTTTGGGTTTTTCCTTAATTAAAAAATAATAAATTCCAAATATCAATCCTATTATTGCAATTAAAATAACAGCAATCAAACTTACTTTTGTATGTTCTTCCATTTTTTCTTTCTAATTAGCTTTATAGCATGTTCAAATATCAAAAGTCAATTTTTATGAAAATATAAGTATAAAGCTGATTTTAAAAATTTTATTAAAGTCAAAGAAAAAATAAGTCCCGGCATCTATCTTTATTTCTCTTTCCTTAGTTGAAAAGAACAGGTTTTTATGCTATTTTTTTGTTTTAATTCTATCAAAAGGAGGTGAGAAATGAGCATTCAGGGAAAGCACCTTTTCACATCAGAATCAGTGACAGAAGGTCATCCTGATAAAATTTGCGACCAAATATCAGATGCTATTCTTGATGATTTAATCAGACAGGATCCAAGAAGTAGGGTCGCATGCGAGACCCTTGTTACAAATGGTTTGGTTTTTATAGCGGGAGAAATAACAACCCAAGGGTATGCGGACTTTCAGAAAATTATAAGAGAAACTGTTAGAGATATTGGATATACGAGAGCAGACTATGGCTTTGATTATCAAACATGTGCGGTTATTGCTTCTATTCAGGAACAATCTCCTGATATTGCAATTGGTGTGGATAAAGGTGAAGAACTTGGTGCAGGAGACCAGGGTCTAATGTTTGGTTATGCGTGTAAGGAAACTCCAGAATTAATGCCAATGCCAATTATGCTTGCACATAAATTATGCAAAAGATTAGCCCAAGTTAGAAAAGAAAATATCCTTCCCTATTTAAGACCTGATGGGAAATCTCAGGTTACAATTGAGTATTATGGAGACAAACCAGTACGGGTGGAAGCAATAGTCCTTGCTGCTCAGCATAACCCAAGTGTAAATATTAAAAAACTCAGGGAAGAGCTTATTGAAACAGTTGTAAAGGCTGTAATTCCAGAGCATTTGCTGGATAAACAAACGAAAATTTATATCAATGAAACAGGAAAATTTATAAGAGGTGGACCCTGGGCTGACACAGGATTAACAGGAAGAAAAATTATTGTTGATACATACGGAGGAGTTGGAAGTCATGGAGGAGGCTGTTTTTCAGGAAAAGACCCAACAAAAGTTGATCGTTCCGGCTCTTACATGGCTCGATATATAGCAAAAAATATTGTTGCTGCCGGATTAGCCGATAAAGTGGAAGTTCAATTAGCTTATGCAATTGGAGTTTCTCATCCTGTTTCAGTAATGGTCGATACTTTTGGAACTACAAAAGTCTCTGAAGATTTAATAAAGGAACTTATACTAAATCATTTTAAACTTACTCCGAAGGGAATGATTGAATCCTTGGATCTTCTTCGCCCGATTTATAAAAAAACTGCGGTTTACGGGCATTTTGGAAGAAATGAAGAAGAATTTACTTGGGAAAGAACTGATAAAGCTGAAATACTCAGAAGAGAGGCAAGTTTAGATTAAAATCAATTTAATTGGAGGAGAATAAAATGGACTATGACATTAAGGATATTTCCTTGGCAGAAAAAGGAAAATTAAAAATCGAATGGGCAGAAAACCATATGCCTGTTCTTAAATATATAAAAGAAAAATTTGAAAAAGAGAAACCTTTAAAGGGAGTTAGAATTTCAGCCTGTCTCCATGTAACTTCTGAGGCCGCCAATTTAATGGAAGCTTTGAAACTCGGAGGCGCTGATGTTGTTTTAACTGCATCTAATCCTTTGAGCACACAGGATGATGTGGCTGCATCTTTAGTGAAACATTATCAGGTTCCTGTCTTTGCCATTAAAGGAGAAGATAACAAGAAATATTATGAACATATTCATAAAGCTCTTGATCATAAGCCATTAATCACTATGGATGATGGGGCGGATTTGGTGTCGACTGCTCATGCAGAAAGAAAAGAAATTCTCAAGAATATTATAGGAGGCACAGAAGAAACCACTACAGGAGTTATAAGGCTCAGAAGTATGGCTTCTCATGGAGTCCTTCACTATCCAATAATTTCAGTTAATGATGCAAAGACAAAACATCTTTTTGATAATAGATATGGGACAGGCCAAAGCACAATAGATGGAATATTAAGAGCAACCAATATTCTATTAGCTGGCTTGAATTTTGTGGTATCTGGTTATGGCTGGTGTGGAAAAGGTGTTGCGATGAGAGCAAAAGGTGCTGGTGCTCAGGTTATAGTAACAGAAGTAAATCCAATTAGAGCCTTAGAAGCAGTAATGGATGGTTTTAGAGTTATGAGCATGAATGAAGCTTCTAAAATTGGGGACATATTTGTAACAGTAACTGGGGATAAAAATGTAATAAGAAAGGAACATTTTGAAAATATGAAAGATGGGGCAATAGTAGCGAATTCAGGTCATTTCAATGTTGAAATTGATATTCCAGCTTTAAAAAAATTGAGTATTTCCTCCAGGAAAATAAGGGAGTTTGTGGAAGAATATACCTTGAAGGGTGGAAAAAGAATTTATCTTTTAGCTGAAGGAAGGCTCATTAATCTCTCCGCAGCTGAAGGTCATCCTGCAGTTGTTATGGACATGAGTTTTTCGAATCAGGCTCTTTCGGTCGTTTATTTGACTAAAAACGCAGAAAAAATGGAGAAAAAAGTCTACTCAGTCCCAGAGGAAATAGATGAGGAGATCGCATGTCTGAAGTTAAAATCAATGGGCATTAAAATTGATACCCTCACACCTGAACAAAAAAAATACTTAGAGGAATGGGCAGAAGGAACTTAGAAATAAAAAAATTTATTTTTTAATTTTACTCAAATAATCCTCAACTTCATTTTTCATCTCAACGGTTAAAGTCTTTTTAAGCAACTTTTTAAATATATTTTTAGCTTCTTCATAATTTTTATTTTTAAAAAGTGCAACTCCCAAGTTAAACATAAAATTTACCTCATCTGGAACAATTTTCAATGCTTCTCTATAATTAATTATCGCACCTTCTAAATTTCCCAGGCGTTCTAAGATTTTTCCTTTTAAATTATATCCCATTCCATATTTATTGTTTTCTTTCAAAGCTGAATTTACATATTTCAATGCTTGGTCAGGTTTGTCCTGAGTTAAAGAAAGAAGAGCTAAATTGTAATAAGGGAGTTCTTTATGAGGATAATCGGGATAGTTTATAGCCTTTAAATATTCTTCCTTTGCTTTATCAAGAAAACCCATTTGCTGATAAATTATTCCTAAGTTATTGTGAGCTTCTGGAAAATCGGGATTGATCTCTAAGCATTTTTTGAAATTTTCCATCGCTTTTTCCAAATTTCCCTGCATTGAATAAGTTAGCCCTAAAGCATTGTAAGCAAGATAATATTTTGGATTCAAGCTTAAACATCTGTTTAGGTGTCTAATCGCGAGGGCAAAATTTCCTTCATTTAAGTGAAAAAGACCTAAATTATATTGGTATTTAAAATCTTTCTCTCTTTTTTTAGCCAGTTCTCTATTAGTAGATGCACAGAAAGTTAAGCAGATTATTATAATAGAAATTAAAATTATTTTTTTTATTTCTTTCATCAGTATTCCTCCTTCAATTTTCTTGACATTAATTCTTCAACAGCCCTTTTTGGAGGCTTATTTTCATAAATTATCTCATAAACTTTTTCTACGATAGGCATCTCTACCTTTTCCCTTTTGGCAAGCATATAAGCAGACCAAGTAGTATTTATTCCTTCAGCCACCATTTTCATTTTAGAAGTAATCTCATGTATTTTTTTTCCTTTTCCTAATTCATAGCCTACATGTCTATTCCTGCTTAATCTCCCAAAACATGTGAGAATTAAATCTCCCATTCCAGCAAGTCCTGAAAAAGTCTGGGGTAAAGCCCCGAGCTTTATGCCGAGTCTTGTAATTTCAACCAATCCTCTTGTTACAAGAGCAGCAAGAGAATTCATACCATAGCCGAGTCCATCAATTATCCCTGCTGCAATTG
>CAZWBN010000111.1:0-4177 GCA_964632095.1 uncultured Clostridia bacterium
TAAATTATAAATTTCCGATTTTGTTTTTAATTTTAAGTTGTAGTTTTTAGCTTTTAGCTTTAAGTTTTTAGTTTTATAGTGGGAGGTGTTAGAATGAAAAAATTAATCAAATTTAGCATTTTCATTGCTCTATTATTCGCAAGTTTGAGCGCATTGAATTCCGAAGAAATTCCCAAAGCTCAACTACCAGTTATTACCACTTCTGCTGGACAGAGCCCTGATGTAACAACCGTCAATATAATATGTGAAGAAGCAGGTGTAATGTATGACTATTGTGATGTTGTTACAGTTGAAATGTTAAAGGATGGAGTGGGATTAGGAGACAGAGAGTCAGCCCCGGGTTTCCATGTAGAAGTGCATACAGATTTAAATAAATTTCCTAAAGGAACCCCGTATAAAACCATGATTATTGCGATTGGTGCAAGTTTAAAAGGAATGGGGGCTTCTGGTCTTACTGTTGAAACTGAGTTAGATCGCTTGAAGAAACTTACTGATTATTGCAAGAAAAATGGAATTTTCATAATTGGAGTTCATATTGGAGGAAGTTCAAAAAGAGGAGCCCCTGGAAGTGATAACGAAAGAATGATTGATGCTGTTGCACCTTATGCTAATTATTTAATTGTAACCTCGGATAGTAATAAGGATGGAAGATTTACTGAAATAGCAAAGGAAAAGGGGATTCCTTTAACAGAAGTTAAATATGCATTGGAAGTGGTGGATATTTTCAAAAAGGTTTTTGGAACTGAATAATTTCAAAAATAAACAGGAAATTTTATTTTTCTCAGGTAACGGGAGGTTAAGTGATGTATTTTAAAATTGGTGCTGTTCTGGCTGTCATGGTAATTGCCTATGCTTTAGCAAAGTGGAGAGGATTATCTGTTGAATTGAGTATTTTTTCTTCTGCTGTAGCAGGAGGTATAGCTGGTGCAATATTTGGAAATCCACCATTCGCTCAGCTTGCCCGTCATCTTATAGAGGGTTCTTTTATTTATCTCGATGTAATTCTTATCTTTTCAACAGCCACGATTTTTATGGCAATAGTTTCAGAATCAGGGAGTGTAAATTATGTTGTAAGGGTTATCATAAAATACTTTTATAATAAACGAATTATTGCTCTTTTACTATTGATGATAATAGTTCTCATTCCAGGAGCTCTTACTGGTGCCGGAAGTGTGTCCCTGCTTGTTGTGGGAGCGCCGGTTGCTCTTGCTTTAAGCTATCTCGGAATTCCTAAAAGAAAGGTTGCAGCTATTTTATTTATTGTAGCTGGGCTCAGTGCTGCAGCACCTCCGGTGAATATATGGGCTATGATTTTATGTGCAGGAACAGCAATTCCGTATGTTGGATTTGAACTTCCCTTAGGAATTCCGGTCCTTCTTCTTGGTTCGTTTACAGTCCTTCTTTTAGGGTGGAAGAAAGAAGAGGCTGGAACTCTGGAAGAGGCATTGAAAAAGATGCCTGAAATTCCAGCAAAAATGAGCTGGTGGAGAGTTCTTCTGCCCTTTCTTGTTTTCTTTGGACTTGTTGCAATTTATAGAATCTGGCCTTTCTCTACACCTGTTCTGGGTTTACCTTTAGAGTTTACAATATCTGCGTTAATTGCTTTTCTTGTCAGTCCTAAAAGGATTAATATTTTAACTCTTTCAAGAGATACTATTAAAAAACTTCTTCCTTTACTTGCCACAATGGTAGTGGTCGGAATGCTTCAACAGATTATGACAGCTACAGGAGTTCGAGGTTTACTTTCTTTCGCGGTTATCAGCACTCCTTTGATACTATTATTTATTTCTCTGGCAATTATCATTCCTGTATCTGAAGGTGTCCTAACATATGGAGGAGCAGCAGTTATTGGTATTCCCCTTGTCTGGTATCTTGACTCAATAGGGCTTCATGCCACTGTTGTAATGGCTGGTCTCAGTCTTCTCTGGCCCCTTGGAGATGGTTTACCTCCAACTGCTTTGATTGGAAGATTAAGTGTAATGGTATCAGAATATAAAGAGTCATACTGGACATTTTTGAAAAGCACATGGATTCCATGGATTATAATAACAATTGTCGGAATTTTAATGGTTGTTTTTAGCGCAAAATTATCTTTCTTAGTCCAGTGGAGCATGTAATTTTAACAAATGATATATTATAAAAAAATAGCAGTATCAAAATTATTATTTATTTTAAGGAAGAATCTAAAAAGTCAAATCTTACGATTTCCGTTTTTCGTTTTCCGATTTCCGATTTCTAAATTTTTAATTTTTAGCTTTAAGTTTTTATTGGGGGGTATATCATGCCGATAATAATGATTATTTATTACATTATCTGTTTTTATATAATCTGTATGTTAATCTGGAATTTCATTAGAGAAAAGAAAAGCATAAATGATATGATTCTGTATTTATTTGTTCTCATTCCTCTTCTGCTGAGAATTCTACGAGTAAAATAATATATATAAAGGAGATGGAAGATGTCTCGTGAATGGAAAATAAAATTGATAATACTTTTTTTCATAATTTTTATAATGATAGCTGGAGGTATTCCTCTTTATAAACACAGACATTTCAATATAACAATAGTGGCAGGACCCGGAGTTACAAAAGTTGTAAAGTTGAGTAAATACTGCAAAAGTTTAAAAGGAACCATGGCGGATACAAATGTCTTTTTCTTAGAAGGAAAGGAAGAAGGCGGAAAAGCAATTATAATCGCCAATACTCATTCAAATGAACCTGCTTCATTGCTCACAGCATTAATATTTATTGAAAATGCAATAGTTGAGAAAGGAACACTTATAATTATCCCTCAATTTAATAACAGTGGAGGAAGGAATACAAGACCAGGAGATGGATATCCATTATATTTTGAAATCCAAACTGATTGGGGAAAAAAGAAATTTCGCATGGGAAATCGAGAAGCCTCTCCCTTAGATCAATGGCCTGACCCAGATGTTTACATCCATTATCCTGACAGGCAGTTGCTTTCATTTATTGATATAAGAAATACAAACAGGACATGGCCCGGGAGACCAGATGGACCTTTAATGGAACGAGTCTGTTACGCTGCAATGGAGATTATGAGAAACGAAAAAGTGGATATTGCAATTGACCTCCATGGAGCTGAAACAATGTTCCCTGTTACAAACTGTATTGTTGCACCTGAGAAATCCATGAGAATTGCGACTTTGACATCACTGACTGTAAAAGCCATGGAGGGATTCGAAAATCATGTGGAGCCCTCTCCGGTGGGTTTTCGGGGTCTTTCTCATAGGGAAATTGGAGATTACTCAGATACAATGCCATTTCTTTTAGAGGCACCTATTCCTTTTCTTGACCAGCCAACAGGACCAAAAACAGTAGATTTACTTTTGAATGGAAAAGATCCCTTTTTATTAAGTCTCTCGAAACAGGGAAAATTATTTGTTCCATATGATGAAACTGGTTGGCCAATGAGAAAACGTGTTGGACAGCATTGCTCTGTTATTTTGGAGCTTTTCCGTCAGTTTTCTCGAAAATTCCCTGATAGAGCAATAAAAGTGAGCAATGTTCCTCGTTATGCAGAAGTTGTTAAGAATGGCGTAGGTCATTATTACCATGACCCAAAAAAAGCCGATAAAAAGAGGATTTATTATAACTGAGTTATTTTAAAATAATCGCTACCCAGAAACTTCCTGATGGAAATTCTGATGATTTTATAAATTTCACTCGAATTTTATTTATTGTGTCCAGGATAATTTTTTGTAATTCTACATGACTATTGAATGAAATCCTGAGTAATATAATATCCTTTTTTCTCCAACAGAAAATAAATGAGAAAGTTTCTTTTGTTTCGCCCTATATCTTTGCTATGTTTATTTGCAATAATGCTAAGTTTTGGAGAGTACTTTAAAGGCTTTAAATTGAATTTTTCCCTTTCTTCATTAATAAGTTTGAAAAGGGATTTCTCGATTTCAGTTAATGTTGGCTTCTTGAATTCACACAGATATAGGAGACTTACAAAAATGCAATAAATTAAAGTTAAAAGAGTTATTTTCTTCATTATAAGTTATTTTAGTACAAATATATTGCATTTAAAAATAAAAATAATATAATAAAATTTACAAATTTAAGTGGTGGAGGCGTGCAATGAATACACATATTATTGAAAAGGCTCTTGAGGTATGGACTCTTCAGAATTTATTGAATTTTTCAAT
>CAZWBN010000111.1:4277-6171 GCA_964632095.1 uncultured Clostridia bacterium
TTAATATTTAAATTAAAAGAAAGGAGTAAAAAATGAGAAAAATTTCATTATTAATTCTTATTCCCTGTTTGTTATTTCTGGTTTCTTTTTCTTCAAAACAACTTGAGAATCCATTTTTCAGTGAATTTGATACCCCTTTTCAAGTTCCTCCGTTTGGCAAAATAAAAGAAGAACATTATTTTCCAGCATTTATTGAGGGAATAAAACAACATAATAAGGAAATTGAGGCGATTGCTAATAATCCAGAACCTCCTACTTTTGAAAATACTGTTGAAGCTCTGGAAAAAAGCGGAGCTCTTTTGAGGAGAGTAAGTAATGTTTTTGATGTGTTGAATTCATCTATGACAAATGAACGAATGCAGGAAATTGCTAAAAAGGTAGCACCTCTTCGTTCAAAACACTGGGACGATATTTATCTGAATGAGAAATTATTTAAAAGAATAAAAACTCTGTATGAACAAAGGGATAAATTGAACCTTACTCCTGAACAGAGAACATTGCTTGAAAAATACTACAAAGATTTCGTAAGAGGTGGTGCAAATCTTGACAAAGAAAAGAAAGAAAGATTAAGGGAAATCAATCAGGAATTGTCATTGCTTACTTTGAAATTCGGTGAAAATATTTTAAAGGAAAATAATCGATTTGAATTAGTAATTGAAAAGGAAGAGGATTTGGAAGGCTTGCCTCAATCTGTAATAGATGCAGCAGCAGAGACAGCTAAGGAAAGAGGTCATGAAGGAAAATGGGTGTTCACTCTCCATAAACCAAGCATGATTCCTTTTCTTACATATTCAGCTAAGAGAGAACTCAGGGAGAAAATTTTTAAAGCTTATATAAATCGGGGAAATCACAATGATGAACTGGATAATAAAGAGATTTTGATGAAAATAATTAAACTTCGCCTCGAAAGGGCAAAACTTCTTGGCTATAAAACTCATGCTCATTATGTGCTTGAGGAGAATATGGCGAAAATTCCTGAGAATGTTTACAAGTTTCTGGATAAAGTTTGGAAACCAGCTCTGAAAAGAGCTAAGAAGGAAGCGGAAGAACTTCAGAAAATGATATATAAAGAAGGCAAAAATTTTAAACTTCAACCTTGGGATTGGTGGTACTATGCGGAAAAACTTAAAAAAGAGAAATACGTTTTCGATGATTCGGTTTTAAGACCATATTTTAAACTGGAAAATGTTCTAAAAGGAGCTTTCTATGTAGCAAATAAACTTTATGGTCTTCAATTCATTGAAAGGCATGATATTCCTAAATATCATCCAGATGTAAAAGTTTTTGAGGTGAAAGATGCTGATGGTTCTCATATTGGTATTCTTTATACGGATTATTTTCCAAGGGCAAGCAAGGAGGGTGGAGCCTGGATGAACAGTTTTAGAAAACAATCGAGAATTGGAGGTAAAGAAATTCATCCTGTGGTTACAAATAATGGTAACTTTTCAAAACCGGTTGGGGGCAAGCCTTCATTGCTTAGTGTCGAAGAAGTTTTAACTTTATTCCATGAATTCGGTCATGCCCTGCATGGTCTACTTTCAAACTGCACTTATCCTACTCTTTCAGGAACTTCTGTTCCAAGAGATTTCGTTGAATTACCATCCCAGATTATGGAAAACTGGGCATTGGAGCCAGAAGTTTTAAAAGTATATGCAAAGCATTACAAAACTGGAGAGGTAATACCTCAGGAATTAATTGAAAAATTAAAGAAAGCAAAGCTTTTTAATCAGGGTTTTGCAACAGTGGAATATCTGGCAGCTGCTTATCTTGATATGGATTGGCATACACTCACAGAAGTAAAAGATATAGACCCATTAAAATTTGAAGAGGAGTCAATGAAAAGAATAGGACTTATTCCTGAAATTGTTGTTAGATATAGAAGTCCTTATTTTCT
>CAZWBN010000112.1:0-6160 GCA_964632095.1 uncultured Clostridia bacterium
CATAACTTACTCCTTCATAAATTTTACTAAATTTTTGATAAATAGTTAATGGCTCGCGTTAGATCATAAAAAATGTCACCGAAATGGGCTGGTTAGATCAAAATAAAATGTCACCGAAAGTGATAAAATTTCTCCCTGGTTATTCATTCCAAGGAGGAGAGAGAAATGTTAAAGAAATTTGAGATGGAGCTTTTAAAAAGGCATATAATTCCATTCATAAAGAGATAGTGAAGATATACTGGAATCTTTGTGGAGGTATATGTGCTGAGAGGCTTCATCCAATGCTTGTTTACATAGTGGAAGAAAAAAGATGAAAGTTAATTTCGGTGACAAAAATTATGATCTAACTAGTATATATTTCAGAGACTTGAATTTTGATCTAACACGGGTTCACAAAAATGAATGGAATTAAAATTAGTAACAAAAAATTTTTAGTTTTGCAGGTATTAATGGTCTGGATATATCTGAGGTTCCAAGCAGAGCGAGAAATTCGGGTAGAATATATGTGAAGTCATTTTATCATTCTACCTCACTTTCAATATTTAATACTATATTCCGTAACCTTTTCAATTTTTCTTCTTTTAATTTCCAATATCCTCTTCTTTCAGATTCTATTAATAACTCAGCAATCTTCATGGTTGCATAAGGATTATTTGACTGCAATCTCTTTCTCATTTCTTCATCAAATATCAGCCTATCTGCAACTTCATCAAAAATCCAGTTTTCCACTTTTCCAGTAGTTGCTGCAAAAGCCAAAAGATACTCAACTCTATCTTTTATTTTCTGAGCTCCATGAAAATCATGTTTTAACATTCCTTCTATCCAAGTTGGATTTAAAGTTCTTGTTCTTGTAGCCCTCTCAATCGCTACTTCTAAGCCCTCTACAACTACATCCTCTTCTGTGGAATCTATAACCATGACTTCTGTTTTTTCTCCCTTCTTTTCTTGAACAGTCCTTGATAACCCGCCTAAAAACTCATAGTAGTGATCAAGGTCTGTAACTTCATATTCTGTGTTATCTCTTTCCTGAGTTACAATGTCAACTGTTTTCAAAATATCGGAAAAGGCTTGCCTGTTATTCTCAATTCTTCCTTTAAAATAAGCATAACTCATGCTTTCATCGTAACTTTCAACAAGATCCTTTTCGTCGTTCCAACTACCACTTTCCACCAGAGTTCTCATGGAGGTAGCATATTCTGTTGGGGAGGGTCCAAAGATTCTTGCAAGAGCAAAATCCTTTAGTTTCTTTTTATATTGGAGATAATGTTTTTTTACGAAATTTTTTTCAGGAGATTCATCCAGGTTAGCCACTATTTCTATTGCTCTATTTATTAGATCTATATGAGTGCCAAAAGTATCCCTGAATATGCCACAAATTGTAATTACAACATCAATCCTTGGTCTCTTCAGTTCTTCCAATGGTATAACCTCAAGTTCCTTGAACCAGAGGCTCTTTTTGTGTTTTATTTTTACTCCGAGCAAAGATAAAATTGTGGCAATGGTATCTCCTCCTGTTTTCATGGTTTCAAATCCCCATAGAACAATTCCTATACTTTCAGGATATTTACCATGTTTTTTTAAGTAAGAATCTATAAGCAGATCTGAACTTTTTATACCTCTTGCCTCTGCCGCAACTGTTGGAATAAGTCTGGGGTCAAAGGCATACATTGCTCTTCCGGATGGATACACATCAGGGTCACGAATAGGATCACCACCGCGAGCCGGGAAAATATATTTCCCTCCTAAAGCTCTCAAGAGACTATCGCTCTCTTTTGATTTTTGTATGCCATTTACAATATTTCTTACGAATGCTTCGTATCCTTTTGGCAGCCATTCCAGTTCCTCGCCATCCAATATTTTTTTAATAGTTTCTTTTGCCTTTATTTCTATTTCATCCGCAATTTTTGTGTTTTTTATTGCTTCGCTGTCAAGTCCTTCCCTTTTGGAAATTAATTTCAAAATTGATGGATATTCTCTCTCAATTCGCAAAACTCCAAACAGGTAATCAATAAGTTCTTCTCTGGTGGGTTTTCTATCAATAACATGTAGCCCATAAGGAATAAGTTTTCTCTTCATTTTATATAGTTCTTCCCTTAATTCTCCTGGCTCTAAAGGTAAATGCAATTCTTTTGCAGTATCTTTAATAACTGCAAGTGTTTTTTCATCTTGACTCTCTTCATATTGATTAAGCAGGTCCTCAAGGATGAGATAATCCTCATAAAGTCCTGCTGTTTTCATGGGTGGTGAAGCATGCGAAATGCATGTAGCATAAGAACGTCTTTTAGCAATGGTTGATTCTGAAGTGTTTCCTATCCAGTAATAGTAAATATGTGGCATATCTCCTATAAGTACATCTGGAAAACATTCAGAGGATAGAGCAACTTCCTTGCCTTTTGTAAATTCAAGTGTCCCATGCATTCCGAAGTGTATTATTGCATCCGCACGGAATTCTTTTTGTAAGAATAGATAATATGCCAGATACTGATGATGTGGTGGCAAATCTTTATCGTGATAAGCTTTATCGGGGTCTTCATGTACACCTCTTGATGGTTGAACGCCCAAAAATATATTGTCCAGCATTATGGCCGGTATCAAAATAAAATCTCTGTCCACTATTAGTTCACCCGGCGGTTCTCCCCAATGCTCTATTACTTTTTTTTGAACAGTATCAGGTAAAGTTTTGAACCAGAAGATATATTTATCTTTGTGAATCTTTATTCCTGCTTTTTGGATATAGTTCGGGCTATTAACAACTCCTGAAGAAAGGAAAACGTCCTTTAAACTTTTTTCAGGAATGCGAACGCTATATCCTTCTTCTTTCAATTTTTCCAGAAATATTTCCAGACTTTTAAATACATCTAAATATCCTGCACTTGCTAAGTTGTCCTCACCTGGTGGGTAGTTGTATGTAATGATAGCGATTCTTTTTTTGTTGTTTGGTTTGCTTCTAAGAGACAACCACTTTTTAATTCTGTCTCCAAGTTTTTTTATTCTATCTTCCATAACTTCCACTTGCTTTACTTTTCCAAGAAACTGGTCATTGAAACTTTGAAGTCCTGCCACAAAAATCGGTTCTATCCCACCGTCAAGTTCTGGCAAAGTTACTCCAAGGACTATCTCCAATGGATTTATACCCTGTTTACTCTTACGCCAGTTTTCTATGTCAGTTTCGTATGTTCTAAGTCCTATAAGAAGTGGAACATCAGTTTTTTGTAAAAATTCATAAGTTGGCTCCGGTTCTCCTCCATAAGGACCTCCATGGATCCGGAAATATTGACAGTTCAGGAAAAGGTCTATGTTTTTCAAATATTTGTTAATAGCTTTGATGTTATACTCAACTTTGGAGAAAACAAATATGAAATTTATGTCGTTTTTCAAGTATTCATAGAGAGCATCTGCTATTGGTCTAGTATCAGCGAAATGCATACCTCCATAAAGCAATACCCCAACCTTTGGTTTTGTGGCGTCAAAACCTATCTTTTCTTTATATTTTTTTAGGTCTTCAAAAAACCCTGAGTTCGGTATATATAATCCGTATGGTGACTGAGGTTTTGGAGAAGGAATTTTTCTTATTTCTTTAACTCCAGCATAGTTTTTAAGTAAGAAAAGAATGAGGTTTTTCAGATTTTCTGCATCGCCTTCCTGATAATACTCCTGAGCAATAATCCAGTTTTTCATATCTTTCAGCATGCCAACAGTAAGAAACTTCCCCAATTTCTTTGTTAGTTCGGAAAATTTCTTGGCTTTGATGTAGGTATGAATATTGAACTCTTTTTCTCTTTCAGGTTTGAAAATTACCTTACCTTTAAATTTACCCATTTTTGTAAGTGCAAAGATATGTTGACCTCCTCCAACCAGGACAACAACGGTTTTATCTTCGCGTTCAAGCATTTTTGGCAGTTCCCTGCCAACTCTTATGTCTCCTCTTATGTCTGCAAGTATTATGTCTGATGAATCAATCTCTTCCTCTATGGGTTCAAGAGGGACATCAGGATTTTCGTAGTCATCAAAATATATCTTTTTAATTCCCACAATATTGCCATATTCTTCATTTATTTTTTGAATTGCTTCTTTTAAAGCCACTGTGTTATTTATTGTAGTTAGAGCCAGTATTTTCTTCATATTATCTCCTCCAGATAGAAATGAGGTGCATTGAACATCCTGGCAAGCTCTTCAAGAAGTCCTATACTTCTATTTTTGCTTTCAGCATTGACCACTATAAGGTTTATATCGTTAGCTAATTCTTTAATAAAAGCAAGATCCTCCTCAAGACTGCTTTTTATAAATATGTTACCTTTACCATCAGATATCAGAATCACAGTAGGGTTTGCCTTAATTTCTTTTTTAGCCATCTTAAAAGCTTCGTAGAGTGCAGGGGTAAGAGGTGTTTTTCCTCCTGTGGGTAAATTTTCAAGTGCTTCTTCTATTTTAAGAACATCCTTGGTGGGAGGGACTAAAACTTGAGCATTATCTCCGCGAAATGCAACAAGAGAAATTTTGTTTTTCTTCTCATACGATTGTTTAAGTAAAAGCCATGCAAGCGTTTTGGTAAACCTGGTCTTTTTCTCCATCCTCATTGAGGATGAAGAATCAAGTAAAATTATGTAAAAGGATTTTCCTTTACCCACTCTCACCTTTTCCATCAAATGTTCCGGTAAGACCTCTAATTTTCCAGTTTCTTTGATAGCCTTTCTTAAGGTGGCATCAATAGCTATACTCTTTGGGTCCATACTCCCTCTTGCTTTAATATACAATCCTCTATTGCCCTTTGTTTTTGGAAAATCTCTTCCTTTAGAAGAACTTACAGCATCAAGATTCAGAATATCCTTTTTTATCTCAGAATTTTTATCAAAGTTGAAAACTTCTTCCTCGGGTTTGGATTTTAAAATTTTTTGTATGGTCTCTTCTGTAATTGTCATACCTTTTTCAAAGGGTTGTTGACGAAGTCTATGAGGTAAAGCCAGAAGGGCAGCTTCTTTAATATCTTCGTCAATTATGTCTTTTCTTCCATTGAGAGCAGCGATTGCCCTTGCAGTCTTTTCCATCACAATATCTGCGCGATGTGTTCTGATACCAAGCAATGTTGTTATTTCAACTATTTTCTCGAGCATGTCTTTGGATATATTTACTTCTGAGAGAGACATTTGAGCGCTAATAATTTTCTTTCTTAGTGTTTCTTGTTTTTCTATAAACTTTTCTTCAAACTCCCAGGGATCCAAGTCAAATTCTCTTCTAAGCTCAATTACTCTAAGTCTGTCTTCCTTAGAAGTTAATGCCTTTACTTCTACACACAAGCCAAATCTGTCAAGTATCTGAGGTCTTAATTCTCCCTCTTCGGGATTCATGGTTCCTATAAGTATGAATTTAGATGGGTGATAAATTGATACACCTTCTCTTTCTACAATATTAACACCCATTGCAGCAGCATCCAGGAGAATGTTGACAAGATGATCATCAAGCAAATTCACCTCATCAATATAAAGTATGTTTCTGTTAGCTTTTGCTAAAATTCCTGGTTCTAATGCCTTAATGCCCTCTTTTAATGCTTTTTTAATGTCAATTGTTCCTACAACCATATCTTCTGTTGCTGATAAAGGCATATCAACAATTTCCATCTTCTTCTCAATCCACGGGAGTTTTCCTTCCTTTTCATATCTTTCCTGACAGGATTTGCACATTAATCTCAAATTTTCAGGATGACAGTTGAAATGACATCCCTCAACAATTTTTATTTTGGGTAAAAGATCTGCCAATGCCCGCACTGCTGTTGACTTTCCAGTTCCTTTCTCTCCCTTTATCAGCACTCCTCCTATTGTTGGTTCTATAGCATTAACCAATAATGCCTTCTTCATTAAATCTTGTCCGACTATCGCAGTAAAAGGAAATGTTACGAACTTATGATGCATTTCCTACTCCATAACACTTTTTTATTTTTAGTGTTACTTATATATCTTAATACATCTCAAAAATATTTTCAAAGGATGTAAAGTTCCTATATAAAAAGTGGAGAAAAAGGATAGAGGAGTGGCGGGGTAGAAACCTCTTGAAGGAGGTCCTGCCACACGAAAGAAATATTGAATTATTTTCATAATCAAATAACAAATGGATATACAGAGGGGATTCATACAAAAATTAAGACGGTAAAAAGAGTGAGTTTTGC
>CAZWBN010000113.1:0-6111 GCA_964632095.1 uncultured Clostridia bacterium
ATTAATTCAACTCATCAGGCAATTGCGAAAATAGACGAGGAAAGTAAGGAATTATTTTTAAAAGCTGTAAATGAAGTAAATGAGAATTTTAGAAAAATCTTTAATTTGCTTTTTGGGGGAGGAAGAGCTGGTATTAAGCTAACAAATAAAGAGAATCCACTTGAAAGTGGTGTAGAAATAATTGCACAGCCTCCTGGCAAAAGATTGCAGAATTTAATGCTTTTTTCAGGGGGAGAAAAAACATTAATAAGTCTTGCTTTTCTTTTTGCTCTTTTCCAGTTCAAACCTTCGCCATTCTGTATTCTTGATGAGGTGGACGCAACCCTGGATGATGCCAATCTCACAAGATTTTTAAATTTCATAGACCAGCTTAAAGAAAAAACTCAATTTTTAATTGTTACCCATAATTTAAAAACAATGGAAATTGCAGACTATATTTATGGAGTTACAATGACAGAGCCGAATGTTTCGAGTCTGTACTCAATAAAACTGGAGAAAAAATGAATTATAATGACTTTATAAAGAATTTAAATAACTGCAGGGATTATCTCAGAAAAAATTTGCCTTTCACCCCCTTAACTTCTTTTATCCTTGGTTCTGGATTTTCTACTCTGGATGAGGAACTCGAAAAAAAGAAAGAATTTCCTTATTCTTCATTTCCTTATTTTCCAAAAAATTCAATACCAGGACAGGAATCAAAACTGGTTTACGGCCTGTGGAATAATAAAAAAATTTTAATTTTCAAAAAAAGATTTCATTTTTACGAAGGATTCACTCCCCTTCAATGCACTTTCCCAATATGGCTAAGTAAGGAGATTGGAGTCAAATATCTATTTTTATTCTGTGCTTCTGGAGGAGTGAATGAAAAGTTAAATGAAGGAGATATTGTAATCATAGAAGACCAGATAAATTTAACAGGACAAAATCCTTTAAGAGAAATTCCTCTGGAAAAAAGGAAACCATTATTTTTAAATACATCTTCCTTATTTGATAAAAATTTAAAAGAAAAAATATTAAAAATAGCAAAAAAGAACAATATTTTAATTAAAAAAGGAATATACGCAGGTTTAACAGGTCCTTCCTATGAAACTCCTGCTGAAGTGAATATGCTTTCGAAAATTGGAGCCGACATTGTAGGTATGTCCATTGTCTTTGAATCAATAATTGCCCGTTACTTAAATTTAAAAACATTAGGAATTTCAATTGTTGCAAATAAATCTATCTCTCACGCCAATTTATCACATGAAATGGTAGTGGAAAATATAAAAAAGAAAATTCCTGCTTTAAAAAAATTAATAAAAGAATTATTAGAAATATTAAAATGAAGGTTCAATTATTTGTTCCACCTGGTGGATATTTAGCGGAAAGATGGGTAAAAGAGGGTTCACTTCCCCCTCTTGGTCTGCTTTATATTGCTTCAGTTTTAGAAAAAAATGGTATCGAAGTAAAAATTGTCCCATCTGATGTCTTAAAGTTAAGCTGGAGAGACATAAAAAAAGAAATCCTGAGTTACAAACCAGATATAATCGGAGTTACTTCAACCACTGAAAACAGATTTCAGAGTTTCAAATTAATTAAAATTGCTAAAAAGACTTTTCCTGAAGCTCTTACAGTTCTGGGAGGACCACATGCCTCAATGGCAGCAGAAGATACCCTCTTCCACTTATCTGAGCTTGATGTCGTTGTAAGAGGTGAGGGTGAATTAACAATGCTTGAACTTTGTAAAAAGTGGGAGGCCAAAAAAGATAAAAAGGTCTTTTCATCTATTCAAGGAATTTCATATAGAGTAAATAATAATATATTTTCAAATCCTCCCCGTCCACCAATTCATGACCTGGATTCTCTTCCTTTTCCTGCCCGCCATCTTGTCCCTAATGAAAAGTACAATTTATGTATAAATATCCCGGGTAAAGGGAAATATAAAGTAGCAAACATTATGACGAGTAGAGGATGCCCTTTCAACTGTAATTTTTGTGCAACTCCAATAAACTGGGGGAGAAAGGTCAGGGCGAGGAGTCCCGAGAATGTAGTAGCTGAAATAGAAGAAGTGATTAATAAATATGGGGCAAAATTCATATGGTTTTTTGATGACACTTTTAACACAAATTCAAAAAGAGTCAGTGACATTTGCGATTTAATAATTAAAAAAAATCTTGAAATCTTCTGGTCCTGTGAGGTAAGAGTTGATTTACTCAATAAAGCTCTTTTATCAAAAATGAAAAAAGCAGGTCTCCACTATCTTTTCTTCGGGATTGAAGCCGGGTCAGAAAGAGTTAGGAAGGAAATAATTCACAAAAATATAGATATTCAAGATGTAGAAAATGTTGTAAATTGGTGTAATGAATTAAAAATTATTCCTACAATTTTCTTTATTTTCAGCCATCCAACTGAAACATGGGAGGAGGCTAAAGAAACTATTTATTTAATGGAAAAATTTAAAACAAAGGCTGGTCTCAGTAGTGCAATTCTTCATATTTATCCTGGAACTCCATTAGAAAAATATGCTCGTGAAAACAAAATCCTTCCCGATAACTTTACTTGGTCAAGAAAAAGACATCCAAAAATAATAACCTTACCATTTGCTCAGGGAGATGTTCCTCTCTTTAAAGACAAACTTACATGGGCTCAAATTTCTGAACTTGTTTTTAGATGGATGAAAGCTAAGGGAAAAGTTTCTGTCTTGAGAAAAATTCCTCAAGTACTTGCTAATATTCGCTCCCTTTCAGATATTAAAAGATATATAATAATGACATATGTGTATTTGAAAGTTAAATTTTCGTAATGTTTAATAAAACCGTTATTTCAAGTAAACAGAACCAGAAAATAAAGGAAATCAGGAAACTAATAAGAAAAAGTAAAAGAGAAAGAATATTCCTGCTTGAAGGAACAAAAATTATTAAAGAAGCACTTGATTCAAATTACAGTTTTATATATCTTGTAGTCAGCTTAGATTATATTAAAAAAAATGAGAAAATGATGTCACTAATTGAAGAAAAAAGAATCTCTTATCTTGTAGTTACTCCAGAAGTTCTTTCTTCAATTAGTGAATTAGATACACCCGCGGGAATATTGGGGCTGGTTAAAACAAAGCACTATAGGGAAAATTTCAGAGATAAAGACATTTTTCTACTTATTGAAGACCTTCAGGATCCCGGAAATTTAGGAACAATTTTTCGACTTGCTCAAGGATTTGGAGTAAGTGCTATTTACCTCTCTGAAAATTCTGTTTCTCCTTTTAATCCAAAAGTAATAAGAGCAAGTATGGGAGCAGTTCTTCGTGTTAAATTTTTTGATGAGACAAATCTTATAAAAAAAATTAATGAATTTCAAAGTCTGGGCATTAAAACATACGGGACAAATCCGCATAAAGGGAAAAACATAAACGAAATTAAATTTGATTTACCTCTCGGTTTAATTATCGGGAATGAGAGCAGAGGAATTTCTCCTGAAATAATGAATCTTGTGGATGAAAATATAAGGATTCCCCTTGAGAAAGATCTTGATTCCTTAAATGCTGCTGTTGCTACGGGTATTATTCTTTATGAAATAAAAAATAGATTTTTAAGGAGGAAAAATGAATAAACAAGAAATTATTGAAAGAATTGCTGAGGACTCTGGCATAACCAGACAACAAGCTGCAAAAGTTCTGAATTCCATCATTAATGGAATCGAAAATGCTCTGAGCAGAGGCGAGAAAGTCACCCTCTCAGGATTTGGAAGTTTTTCAGTAATAAGAAGAAAAGAAAGAAAGGGCAGAAATCCAAAAACAGGAGAGATTATAAAGATTCCAAGTAAAAAAGCAGTAAAATTTATTCCTTCCAAAAAATTAAAAGAAATTATTGAAGGATAATATTTATTCTTTAATTTTTATTAATTTATTAATCTTTTAAATATCTTCCCAGCCAGCGATGAATTTCCTTCCACCATCGAACATTATTTTGTGGTTTTGAAATTACATGTCCTTCATCAGGAAATATAACGAGACGGGATGGTATTCCCTGACGCTGAAGTGCTGTAAATAATTGTAAGCTCTCTGTATAAGGAACTCGATAATCCTTGATTCCATGAGTTACAAGTGTAGGAGTTTTAAAATTTTGAGCATATTTATGAGGTGACCATTTTTCATAAAGTTCAGGCTCTTCCCATGGGCTTTTACCCATATCCCATTCAGGAAACCACAGTTCTTCTGTTGCTCCATAGAAACTTATCAGATTATAAAGACTTGCGTGACTGACAATGCATTTAAATCTATTGGTATGCCCCATAATCCAGTTAACCATGTATCCACCAAAAGACCCTCCAATTGCAGCTACTCGGGTTTTATCTACAAAATCATAATGTTCAAGAACATAATCCAATCCCTTCATCAGGTCTTCACAACATCTTCCCCCATAGTCTCTACTCACCTGCTCCCTGAAAACTGAACCATAACCAGAACTTCCTCTGGGATTAATGAATACCCCAACATATCCTGGAGAACATACAAGTTGAAAGGTAAACCATGTGGTCATAAATCTATCCGCCCACATACTCTGGGGACCGCCATGAATTGTGAGAACAACCGGATATTTCTTTTCAGAATTAAAATTTGGTGGTTTCTGAATAAAACCGTGAACTTTTGTATTATCAGCTCCTATAAACCAGAATTCCTCTAATTTCGGTAAATCAAGTTCTTTTAAAATCTCTGAATTTGTAAAGGTTAATTGAACAACTTTTCCTCCATTAACAGACATTATGAACAACTCATTTGGAAGATAATTGTAAGAACGCAGAAAAATCAGATTTTTTCCGTCAGGTGTAATTTTTATCCCTGTATTATATCCTTCATTTGTCAATTTCTTTATATTTCCTTTTAAATCAACTCTATAAATTGAACATCTACCTTCATCTCTTGCAGTAAAATAAATGGCTTTACTATCAGGAGCCCATACAATTTCTCTTACCGAACGGTCAAGTTTTTCTGTTAATTTGATATGTTTTTTCTCTTTTCTGTCATATATTACTAAACATTCCCTATCAGATTCATAGCCCGGCTTTTCCATTGCAGTATAGGCAATATATCTTCCATTAGGTGAATAATGGGGTTGTCTATCAAGTGCAGGATTAGTTGTAATTTTCTGTTCCTTCAAAGTTTCAATATTAACAATAAAAAGGTCATGATTTGTACTTATTGCAGGCATTGGGTCTATATTTTTTACATAACAAACCTCTTTCCCATCAGGTGAAATATCGAAATCATGATAACTTGATAGGGAAACTGGAGGAACATCATAATCGCCGGGAGTTATATCTTTCATTATTCCGGTTACAGAATCCACTAAAAAAATGTGGTTTCTTTTATCTCCAAGCCACCTATTCCACTGACGGAAAAGCAGATGATTGATTGTTCTTGCTTCACATTTTGGGAGTTCATTCTTTGTCCAGTTTTCAACTTCTTTTTTACCTTCAGGCAGAACTCTTGAACCACATATAATATATCTGCCATTGGAAGACCATATTGGAGAATAAAGGGGTGTTTTAGATGAGGTTAATTTTCGAGCTTCTCCTCCATCAATTCTTATTATATAAAGATTTGCCACACCATCTCTTGTTGAAATAAATGTTATCTTCTTACCATCAGGTGACCAGCGAGGAGCATAATCTGCTTCAGGAGTATTAGTCAATTTCTTTGGCTCACCACCTGTAATAGGAATAATCCATATATCGCTATTAAAATTATTTTCTTTTAAATTAGGAACAGAAACAGTATATGCAATCCATTTTCCATCAGGAGATATTTGTGGGTCAGAAACTCTTTTTATTTTATAAAGGTCTTCAGGAGTCATAGGACGTTTTGCATGAACAAGAAATGGTAGACTTAAAAGTAATGTCAGAATAAGAATAAAATGCAAGCCGAAAAATCTTTTTTTCATTTTAGCCTCCCATAAAGGATTAATGAAAAATTTTAAATTTTAAGAAGTTTTCACTCAGCTTTCGGAATAAACTTACAGGTTCAAAAATAAAATTACTTTTAGAAGAATGAATATTTCTTCCAAACTCTAATCTTCTTCTTTCAGGCTCTAAATATTCTTTTTCCCAGATTTCATCAGTAATCTTTTTTAATTCTTCTCC
>CAZWBN010000114.1:0-6072 GCA_964632095.1 uncultured Clostridia bacterium
CTTCAAAGGGCTTATGATCAGATTTATCATGATGTGTGTCTCATGAATCTTCCTATAGTTTTTGCAATTGATAGAGCAGGTGTTGTCCCACATGATGGTCCAACCCATCAGGGTATAAATGATATTTCATATCTCAGACCAATGCCCAATATGATAATAATGGCTCCAAAGGATGAAAATGAGCTGAGACAGATGCTATATACAGCAATTCACCTATCTCAACCTGTTGCAATAAGATATCCGAAAGCACCTGGATATGGTGTGAATATCTCCTCTGAGTGGGAAAAAATCCCGATCGGGAAGGCAGAATTAATAAAAGATGGAGAAGGATTAATTTTTGCTCTTGGAAGTATGGTTTATTCCTGCTTAAATATTGCAAAGAAATTGGAAAAAGAAGGAATAAATTTAGCGGTGGCAAATGCTCGTTTTGTAAAACCAATTGATGAAGAATTGATTTTAAAATATGCAAAACCCGGGAATTTTATAATAACTGTTGAGGAGGGGGTACTCTGTGGAGGGCTTGGAAGTGGAATAAGAGAATTTTTGGATAAAGTAGGAGTAAATAATGTAAAATTTAAGAGTTTTGGAATTCCTGAAAAAATTTATCCTCATGGCAAAAGGGAACAAATCCTTAAAATCCTTAATCTGGACGAAGATAGTCTTTATCGGCAAATTTTAGATTTTTGCAAGAAAAATTATGACAAAAGAAAGAGCTGATTTACTTCTTCTAAAACTCGGTTTGACTCAAAGCAGAGAAAAAGCAAAAAGATTGATATTGGCAGGAGAGGTTTTTGCTGATGGCAAAAGGATTGAAAAACCAGGTCAAAAAATAGATATAAATACAAAAATTTTAATTAAAAATAAATTGCCTTATGTAAGCAGGGGAGGGATTAAACTCGCCAAGGCTCTTGAATGTTTTAAAGTTTCTCCAGAGAATAAAATTGTAGCAGATATAGGCTCTTCCACAGGAGGTTTTACGGATTGTTTGTTACAGAGAGGAGCTAAAAAAGTATATGCTATTGATGTTGACACAAGACAGCTTGATTGGAATTTGAGACAGAATCCTCGTGTAGTTCTTATCGGAAAAAATGCTCGATATCTGGAGAGATCTGATTTTGAAGATGAAGTTGATTTAGTTACTATTGATGTTTCTTTCATATCTGTTTTAAAAATACTTCCCGCAGTAAAAAAAATTCTCAGGAGAGATGGACAGGTTATTTCATTAATAAAACCCCAATTTGAGGCAGGAAAAGAAAAAGTTGGTAAAGGAGGAATTGTAAAGGATAAGAAAATTCATATAGAAGTTCTGAATAAAATAATTGACAATGCAGAATCTATTGGCTTTTATTTTCACGGTTTAACGAAATCTCCTATTCCCGGACAAAAAGGGAATATTGAATATTTTATTATATGGAATTTTAATCAGGACTCTCCATCAAAGGAGGGAATAAAAGAAATTATCAAAAAGGAAGTGGAAAATGAATAGGGCTATTAAAAAAATTGGAATTGTTATAAAACCCCATGCTCCTCAAATAGAAAAAATCATTAGAGAACTAATAGAATGGCTGGAGAAAAGGAATGTTGAATGTATTCTGGAAAAACCAGCTGCTGAGAAAATTGAGAAGAAGGATTTTGTATTACGGGAAGAGATTGCTGAAAAAGTTGATTTGATAATTGTTCTCGGAGGAGACGGTACCTTTTTAAGTATTGCCCACTTAGCAGCTAAAGAGAATGTTCCAGTCTTAGGTGTTAACTTAGGAAGTCTTGGCTTTTTGACAGAAGTTCCCCTTGGAGAATTATATTCCACCCTTGAGAACTATTTTAACGGCAAAAAAGAAATTATAAGTTCAAGAAAGATGTTAAAAGCAAAAGCTGGAAATGAGGTTTATTACGGATTGAATGATATTGTTATTAACAAAGGAGCCTTAGCAAGAATAATTCAGCTTGGTTTAACAATAAATGGAAATTATCTTGGTATATTAAGGGCTGACGGCTTGATTATTTCAACACCAACGGGCTCCACTGCATATTCTCTTGCTGCAGGAGGACCAATTCTGGTGCCCGGGATTCCAGCCATAATTCTGACGCCAATATGTCCTCATACTTTATCCTTCCGACCAATGGTTTTGCCAATTGAGTTCAAAATTAAAATTGAACTTTTAACAAAAGGAGAGGAAGTATATCTAACAGTAGATGGGCAAAGGGGCAAGCCATTACGCTCCGGTGATTGGGTAGAAGTGGAAGAGGCTGAGTTTTCTTTGTCTCTTATTTCTTCTCCAAAAAGAAATTATTTTCAATTATTACAGGAAAAACTCGAGTGGGGCAAAATTCCAAAAAGCAGGAAAGACTAAATTATATTTTGCAAAAAATAGATTTTAGAAAATTTTCCGAATTGCAATTCTTAGAAATATTTTGGTTCATGAATATTTAGATGTTGGAAAAAAATAGAGAAATTTATAAAGGAAGCGGAGAAATTGTATCCAGTTTTTATAGAAAAAGTAAAAGAGCTAATCAGTAGAAGTGCTGAGCATTAATATAATTAATTTTTATTTGACATAGTCCCTCAATTAGATAAAATCAAAATTTAAGAAAAATGAGGAAATTGGTGCTCTTGTGCTTTACTATTTTAATTTTTCTCACCCCAAAACTTTCTGCAGATGAGGAAGCCATAATTTATGGTCATGTATTGAATTCTGAAGGAGAGACTTTATTACATGTAAAAGTTAATTTAATCAGTGAAAAAATCAAAAAAACAACATTTACTGACGAAAAAGGATTTTATAAATTTAATTTCTTGCCCTCTGATAATTATATTCTTAAATATAAATTAAAGAATTATCAGACCTTAATAAAAAAGATTTTTGTTTCTCCTTCCTCAATTCTCAACATTGATGTAACTTTGAAAAGAAAAATTCAGAAAACACCTTTTATTTCAAAGGAACAGCTTCTTGTAGATTATTCCTCAACCAGAATAGGCTCACTAATGGATAAGATGAATTTTGAAGAACTTCCAGCTTCAAGGAACATCTGGTCAATTTTAGAAAATCAGGAACCTTCTGCTGTTACAAATCGGATTGATGTGGGAGGGTTCTGGAATGGTATACCTGCTCTTTTTAGCTCGAGAGGAAGTTGTTCCTGGACACAAAACGCTTTTCTATTGAATGGAATGGATGTTACCAATCCGTATCAGCCGGGATTACCTATTTTTTATCCAGATTTCGATAGTTTTAGCTTAATGGAAATTACAAATGCATCTCACCCTGCTGAATACCTCTGTCCAGGAGGTTATATCAATTTAATACCGAAAGAGGGAGAAGAGGCTTTTAAAGGAAAACTACAGTTATATTACGCCAGTCATATTACCCAAGATTCCAATATCACTTCAAAACTAAGGGAAGAAGGAATTAACGAAGTTAATCGTTTTAACTATTACTGGGATTTTAATTTTAATTTAAGTGGTCCTTTAATAAAAAATAAATTGTTCTTTTTTACTTCCTGGACAACAAATCTTCTTTCAAGAAAAATTGCAGGGTTTTCCGAGTTTGATGATATAAGTATTTATTCAGGTTTTGTCAATATTACTTACAGATTATCAAAGAGCAAATTGAATTTTCTGTGGACAGGACAAATTATAAAATTACCAACCGAAAATGCTGAAAAAAATGTTCCCTTCTCATCGACCAACAATACTAAAAAGAAATACGGGCTGTATCAGATTAAATGGGCAAAGAAAATAAATGAAAATTTACTTTTTAACTCGGGAATTAATTATGCCCATACTTATATTGACAGTAAGTTTCAAGATGAAATATCGGAGCAGAGTGGAATTGAATTATTTCATGACATATATTCTGGAATAGCGCCGTTTCAAAAGTTTTTAGAGTTAAATAATTTTTCATTGAAAACAGACATTATTAAAATTAATTATTTTTCAAATGCTATTAATAAATTTAAAATTGGTATTAATTTTCAAAGGAAAAACTATGTACAGAATTTAGCTGTTTTTGACAATGTCCATCTTCAATTTTTTGAAAAAAAACCATTTGGAGTCGTAAAATACAATACACCCATTAAATCAGAGGGGAAAATATATGATTTCAATCTTTTTACAGAGAATACAATTTGTTTCAGAAATGGGCTAAGCTTTTATTTTGGATTGAATTTATCAATTAGCAGAGGAGTTCCTCCAGAGGAAAATTTGAATAATGCAAGAATTAAGTGGATAAATCTTGCACCTCGTTTTGGTTTGATTTTTCCGCTTTCAAAGAATAAGAGAACAGCTATGAAAATTGCCTTTTCCCGTTTTTACTGGCAATTTCCATTAAGTTATCTGGAATACGGAAATCTGAGCAGTATGGGTGGAAGATTGTTTGAATGGAATGACTTGAATTCTGATAATCAGTATCAGGAGGGAGAAGAGGGGAAAATATTAAGAGTATTTGGCCCATATTACAGCGCGATTGATGAGAAAATAAAAAGACCGCATACGAACGAGCTTGCTGTTTCCTTTGTTCATGACTTTGGACACAGATTGAAATTTAGTATTACAGGATTTTTGAGGCATAATAAGAATCTTATTGAAACAGTAAACATAGGAGTTCCCTTTACATCTTATTATCCTGTTAAAGTATATGATATAGGAGATGATTATGTAGAAGGCACGATGGATGACAGAATATATACAGTATTTAATCAGAATCCTGAGAGTCTTGGAAAGGATTTTTTTCTGCTCACAAATCCTGAAAATTATAATTCTACATATTACGGACTTGATATTTTATTTCTCCAGAAATTTTCTGAGAAATGGCAATTTTACTTTTCATTTACTGCAACAAAAGCAATAGGACTTGCAAGCCCTGGGAATGATGAATACACAAATGACCAGGGAGTAATAGGCTCTCTTTTTGATAATCCAAATACATTAATTAATACAAGAAGTAGATTTAATTTTGACCGCGCTTTTGTTGGAAAACTCGGCTTTAACATTTATCTTCCATTAAACTTCCATTTAAGCGGAGTAGTGAAATACTACGATGGGCGTCCCTTTGCGAGGAGGTTAATCATAAAAGGGTTGAATCAGGGCCCTATATTCATTATGGCAGGTCTTAGAGGTCATGAAAGAGATGGCAAGATGCGCACAGAATATAATTTGACCGCAGATTTAAGATTAGAAAAAAGAATAAAGATAAAAGATAGCTTTATAAGAATAATACTGGATATTTTTAATTTAACGAATATGAATTTAGCCACCCGAGAATATGATTTGACAGGATATCAATTTCCCTTGAGATATGCAACAGAAATTCAGTCGCCCAGAGTTGCTCGCATTGGGATTATTTATGAATTTTGATTTTTTATCTTTTAAAAAAATTTAATATTTTATTCCAATAAAATTTTCCTATTAAAAATGCTCCAATGGTTCCGCCAATAATTCCTAATAATGCGTCAGAAGTTGTATCCCATAATATCCATTGAAAAGGGTCATACCAGGTTCTTGTGCCAAAAAGCATGTCGCAAGTGAATTGATAAAGTTCCCATAAAATAGCGATTCCTATAGAGAACCAGAAAATAAGCCATCCTGCTCTCCTTGCTTCAAGATGTGAACCTTTCTTTTTTTCCCTGTAAATTGAAATGAAAAGAACTATCAAAAAGCTTGCAAAGAAATTTTCTATTAAATGGACATATAAATCGAATTCAATTGGTATATACCAGAGGTAAATTGCTCCGGAAGCACTTAAAATCAGAAAAATAAGAGAAACACCAATCCAGAATTTTAAGATTCTGGTATTATATTTAGCTTTAATCCAGGAAATTCTTTTATATGCAAAAATTGGGGCATTTATAACAAGAGGAGCTAATAGACAGAGAGAAATCCCTAAATATAAATCTCTCTCATTTTTTAAGAAAATATAATAAATTCCAAGGAAAAATGATATTAAAAGGAAAAAATTTTTAATAATTACTAAAGAGGAACTCTTAAATTTTTTTAGGTCTTCCTCTATAAATTTTTCGTCTTCCATTAGAGAATTATACTAATAAAAACTTTCCAAAGAAGTCAAATAAAAATTAATT
>CAZWBN010000115.1:0-6031 GCA_964632095.1 uncultured Clostridia bacterium
CCTAAATACGGAATTAGAGCTGTTCCCACTTTATTAATTTTTAAAGAAGGTAAAGTCCAAGAAATGTTAGTGGGTTTACAATCAAAAGAAAAAATTATTGAAATAGTGGAGAAATACCTATGAGTGAAATACAGGATGTAATAATTATAGGCGCTGGTCCAGCTGGTCTTTCTTCAGCTATTTATACAGCCCGTGCGAGATTAAAAACTCTTATTCTGGAAAAGGGAGCAATTGGAGGTCAGGCAATTCTCACTGATAGAATAGAAAATTATCCTGGATTTCCAGATGGGATTGTTCCTTTCGAGCTTGTAGATAGAATGAAAAGTCAGGCAGAAAGATTTGGGGCTGAAATTAAGCTCGATGAAGCAAAAAAAATAGAAAAAGAAAAAAATTACTGGAAAATCATCGGTTACAATGAAGAATATTTTGCAAAAGCTGTTATTATAGCTGCAGGTTCTCATTACAGGAAACTCGGTGTTCCACGGGAAGAAGAATTAACCGGAAAAGGAGTCTCTTACTGTGCAACCTGTGATGGTGCTTTTTATACTGGAAAAGATGTCATAGTCGTTGGCGCAGGTAACACTGGAATTACAGAAGCTTTATTTCTCACCAGGTTCTGTAAAAAAATTTATGTAATTGAAATTTTAAATAAAATGATGGCAGAAAAAATACTTCAAGAAAGAGCTCTAAAGAATGAAAAAATTGAGATTTATCTTGAATCAGAATTAAAAGAAATAATAGGCAAAGATAGGGTTGAAGGAGCAATAATTAGAAATGTTGCTACAGGCAAAACCTCTGAATTTAAAGTGGATGGAATTTTTATTTCAATTGGAATGATTCCAAATACAGAATTTGTAAAAGATTTGTTAGAATTGGATAAACAGGGAAGAATAAAAGTTAATACAGAAATGGAAACTTCTCAGCAAGGAGTTTTTGCAGCAGGTGATGTAGCCTCTCTTTGCCCTAATCAAATCGCAACCGCTGTTGGAAGCGGAGTGGTTGCGGCATTATCCGCAGAAAGATATCTGGAAAATTTAAAAGAAATCTAATTTATGAAAGAAGCATTTTTCTATGAGCCTCTAAATGGGAAGAAAATTCGATGCAATCTTTGCAGACATAGATGCGTTATTTATCCCGACAAAACAGGAGTTTGTGGCGTAAGATTAAACTTAAAAGGGAAATTATACAGCCTTGTTTATGGAAAATTGATAGCAATAAATGTTGACCCCATAGAGAAAAAACCTCTTTATCATTTTTTTCCCGGCTCTCTTTCCTTTTCAATTGCTACAGTCGGATGTAATTTTTTCTGCCCAAACTGTCAGAATTACACGATCTCTCAATATAAATTAAAAAGCAAAAATAATTCATTTGTTCCAGGAGAAGATTATACACCAGAAGATATAGTTTCTTTAAGTCTCAAACATGATTGTAAAACAATAGCATATACTTATACTGAACCGACTATTTTTTATGAATTTGCATTTGATACAGCGAAAATTGCGAATTCAAAAGATATTAAGAATATATTTGTTACAAATGGCTATATTACACCGGAAGCTCTGGAAAAAATTAATCCATATCTGGATGCAGCAAATGTAGATTTAAAATCTTTTAGAAAAGAATTTTACAGAAAATACCCCAAAGCTAAACTGGAAGGAGTCCTTGATACTCTAAAATTGATGAAAAAATATGGAATCTGGGTGGAGGTTACTACTTTATTGATACCTACTTTAAATGATACAGATGAGGAACTAAGGGATATCGCAAATTTTATAAAAAATGAGCTTGGAAAGGAAACTCCATGGCACATTAGCCGGTTTTATCCCACTTATGAGATGACTTATTTGCCTCCTACGAGTTCTGATAAACTGATGAAAGCCCGAGAAATTGGTTTAGGAGAAGGACTTCGATATGTCTATACTGGAAATATTCCCGGGCTTGAAGGAGAGAACACTTATTGCTGGAATTGTAAAAAATTAATAATAAGAAGGTATGGATATTCCATATCAACTTATAAAATTAAAAAGGGAAAATGTGAATATTGTGGAGCTAAAATAGATGGGGTCGGACTTTAACTCTTATCTTTTAATTTTTTTTCTAATTCTTCAATTTTTAATTTTAAATTTTTAACCTCTTTAATTAAATCATATAATTGCGGTAAACAGGCATAAATCTTTCTCCATGTTCTTATATCAGTATGTGGTATACCAGCAATAAATGAATTATCCGGGACATCTTTTGTAATTCCAGTTTTTGCTGCTGCTATTACTTTCTCCCCGATCTTTACATGGTCAGCGATTCCCACTTGTCCTCCAAGGATTGTGCCCCTTCCTATTTTAGTGCTCCCTGCAATACCAACCTGTCCAGCTAATATCGCATTCTCTCCAATTTCTACATTATGGGCAATTTGAACTAAATTATCAATTTTAGCACCTCTTCGGATTACTGTCTCTCCAATTGTCGCTCTATCAATTGCTGTATTGGCTCCAACTTCCACTTCATCCTCAATAATAACCCTTCCTGTTTGAGGAATTTTCTTGCATGAACCATTTTTTTTCTGAACATATCCAAAGCCATCTGACCCTATTACAGCTCCATTATGGATGATCACCTTCTTCCCTATAATGGTCCTTTCTCTTATTGAAACCAGAGAATGAATAATTGTTTCTTCGCCTATTTTTACATAGGGATATATGCAAACCAGAGGAAATATAATGCAATTATCCCCTATCTCAGAATAATCCCCTATATAACAAAAAGCCCCAATTGAAACATTTTTTCCTATTTTAGCTTTTGACGATACAAACGCAGAAGAATGAACCCCTGGTTTTGGTAAATATGGCTCAAAAAATAAATCTAAAACTTCAGCGAAAATAAGCTTTGGGTTTTCGGCTTTTAAAACAGGCAATCTATTAAACTTCTCCTCGAAAGGAATTACTACGGCTGAGGCATTAGTTTTTTCAAGATAGACGCGGTATTTAGGATTATCAAAAAAAGAAATATCTCCTTCCCTCGCCTTCTCCAGACTTGCAACCCCTGTGATTTCTACTTCTCCATCTCCTTCATACACACAGTTCAAAATTTTTGCTAATTCTTTTAATTTAAATTTTTTCATTTTTCCCTGTCATTTAGTATTGCAGTGAGTTCCGCACCCCATAGAAGAATCCATAGAGAGAGAGTAACCCATATTAAGAAATATATTATAGATGCTAAAGTCCCCTTCAAAGCTTTTGCGAAAACAATGCCCATCAGGGAAAAATTTCCTATATACCATGCAAAGAATCGCTTAACGAATTCCCATAATATAGAACTTACAGAAGCGCCTATCAAGGCTGCCCGGGTTTTTACTTTTACATGGGGAATGAATTTATATAATGCATAAAAAACAAAAAATGTTAGACCAATTGGAATTAAATATTTAATAAAAAAACTATTTATAATTGAAACAAATTTAGGATTAATATATTTAGCTACAAGTTCGCTTTCTTCAATTATACGGTGAATTGCAGTCCAGGCTCCAGTAATAATTAATGACAGAAGCAAAACTCCCCCGATTGCAAACATTAAAAGGAGTTCCAGAAACCTATTATAGAAAAAAGATTTTTTAGCATTTGCCCTGAAAATATAATTAATAGAGTAAATAAGTTTTGAAAATACCACGCTTCCAATCAAAATTGAACTTATCAATCCAAACCAGCCGAGACCTGTAATATTTTTTGCCAGATACTGAGCTCTTTTAAAAAATAAAGGATCGAGATGAGCAAAGAACTCGTCGGAAAATATATTTAAACTTCTAAAAGCAGGTTCTGATGACCCCAGAACTTTCGCTGCCACATAAGCAAAGAGGGCAACTAAAGGAATTGTGCCCATAAAAGCCCAGTAAGAAATTACAAAAGAATGGTCAGGACATTTATCTTGATAGAATCTTTTAAATGTTAGGAAAATAATTTTTGTAAATTTCTTGAAATAAGAGAAAAGAAAAATTTTCATTCTCAAATATAATTTAGATATATTTACCCCATTTCACAAAGAAAATAATAATCGCAACTAATAACACATATATTACGAGAGTTTCAATAAGAACCAATCCGAAAATGAGAGCAAATCGAATATGTGGTGCCCCCCCGGGGTTCCTTGATATTCCTTCGCATGCCTTTTGAATTGCTCTACTCTGGGCGTAGGCTCCTACACAGGCAGCCACTCCTAATGCTCCTCCTCCAATTATAATTGACCATTTAAACAAAGTGGTTTTGTCTATTTTCCCTTCATTTTCAGCTAATAAAGGTGTTGAAAATAAAAAAACCAAAATTGTTAAAACAAATAAACTTTTGGAAATTTTTCTCATTTTTTCCTCCTTTTTAATGTTCTGAAGCTACTGCTCCTGCTATATAAATTGTTGTTAAAACAACAAAAACAAAGGCTTGAACAAGCCCTGTAAATATAGCCAATGCCATAAAGGGTAATGGCAAAATAAATGGAAATAAAGACGCTATAATCAAGATTAAAAGCTCTTCTCCAAAAATATTTCCAAATAATCGCAGGGAAAGCGAAAGAGGTCTTGAAAAATGACTGATAAGTTCAATCGGAATTATAAGTGGAGCCAGCAAGGGAATAGGACCCGCAAATTGTTTGAGATAGCCCAGAAAACCATGTTTTTTCACTCCTTGCCAGTGATAATAAATAAATGCAACCACAGCGCATCCAACAGGAACATTTAAATTACTTGTAGGAGACATAAATCCTGGAATTAAACCCAAGATATTAGAGAAAAAGATAAAAAGCCCCAGAGTCCCAACGAGGGGTAAATATTTTTTCCCTTCCTCCCCTATCACATCTACTAATAGACTTTCAAAAGCTTCAATTATTAATTCAAGAATGCTCTGTAAAGGAGTTGGAAATATTTTGAGTTTTCTTGAGGATAAGCCAAAAAACAAAATTAAAAAAATCATTACTATTATGCTCATAACCACATGAGGAGGAATCAATTTCTCTGGATTAGTCACCTTTATTCCTAATAGATTTAATAAATAAACAAGGGGAGGACTAAATATTTTATTGAATAATTCTACAATGAATAAACTGTGTTCAAACTCTTCCAAATTATACCTTCCTTAAATTTATTATGACTTCTATTACCATTGCTAAAAATATTGAAAAAAAGCCAACTGCAAAACCTAATAGGCTCTCTAAAGAAATTTTGATTATAATAAAAAAACATATAAAAATCAATAAAACCCGAATAAAATAAAAAATAATACCCTGAGCCAATGCTTTCTTTTTATCAAATGTCGTTAATTTTATAATCGACTTTTTAAGCCATAAAAAATTAAAAATTGATAAAAGTCCACCCATTAGGACAATAATTGATGTGACAAAGGAATAAAGAATGAAACTTCCTATTGAAAAAATTAAAGAAATAATTAATGTTGTTTTAGGTATTCTTTTTAATATTCTGTATTCTTCTTTTACGAATAGATTTTCTTCAGCTATCATTAAATTTTGCAATACCTTTTATAAGGTTATAGAATCCGCTTACTATACCTAACAATATAAAAATAAGAAAAAGCCATGGCCATGTCCCAAATATCTTATCAAGAATCCAGCCAATCACCATTCCAACAACAATTGACGAAGGAAGCATAAGCCCCAATGAACTCAAATATGCTAATTTTCTATAAGAACTTTTATCTTTCCTCCTCATGCCAATTAATTATACCATATTAAATTCAAAATTCATTTCTTTATTGACTGATTATAGAATAGTTTTTTATAATCAAAATTACATGAAAATAAAGTTATTTTGCGTTTTTTTGATCATCCTGATGTTAAGCTGTTCGAATCAGAAAAATGGAAACAAATCATTGGCTAAAATAAATTTAGATTTTAAGTTTCCTAATAATTGCGAAATTATTTCTTTAATTGATTTATTCAATTCTTCCTTTATCTCAAATAAAGGAGAAGACAAACCTTTCGTTTTATCTATAAATAAAAAAATTAAAGCAATTGTTCAGAATACTTCTTCTTGCATTGA
>CAZWBN010000116.1:0-3260 GCA_964632095.1 uncultured Clostridia bacterium
AACATATATAGTAAAGGATTTTTTGGGACCATTTGGGGGATTAGCAACTACTTCGAAAGTGATTTTTCCTTGGGTAGCTTTCGGTAAAGTGTAATATATGGTTTTTGAAATTTTTGCTCCCGGTCTTAGCCAGTAAATAGAAGTATTTCCTATGGTTTTTTCTTTTAGTTTTACTACTAAATTTATTCTTTTATAAAGAATTAAACCTCTGTTTTCAACTTCTATTATTATTTGAATTCTATCTCCGGGTTTTGGCATTTTTGGTTCGATAGCTATAGAGTTTATAACTAATCCAGAAAAAGTATAAATTTTTTTATAATTAGTGGACTGAACCTCATTGAATGAATTCAGAGTTATTGAATAGACCAAGAAAAAACAAATTAAAAAAATGACTACTGAATAAAATTTTTTACTCATTTTACCCTCTTAAGATTATATTTTTAATTTCATTTTGCGAGGGGAATTATACAAAAATTATAAATTCATTGCAATAATTAAAAAAATTTAAAAAGGATTTGCTTTTACATAAATAACTTCCTCTGTTAGGTCAATTCCAAAAGTATCTTTGACTTTTTTTTTCAAAATTGAAGCAAGACTAAGAATATCCTTGCAAGTTGCATTGCCTTTATTTATAAGTATATTTGCATGTTTTTCATATACCATTGCATCTCCAACTTTTATGTTTTTTGCGCTAACTTTATCAAGTAAATAACCTGCGGGAATGAAATTTCCATCTGGTAATTTGACATTTTTAAAATAACTTCCTGCACAGGCAATTTCTGAAGGAGGGTGCTTTTTCTGTCTGTCTTTATAAATCTCTTCCATTCTTTCCAGAATTTGAGCCTGTGGCATTTTTTCAAGTCTCAAAGTTCCCGAAAGAATTACCTCTTTTGTTTTTTTTAATTTACTCCATCTGTAATCAAATTGAAAATATTCCTTATCAACTTCTCTCTCATTTCCCTTTTCGTCAATAATTATTCCTTTTCCAAAAAAATCGCTGATACTTCTTCCATAAGCACCAGCATTTCCTGAGATGGCTCCTCCAAAAGTTCCTGGAATTCCTGTGAGAATCTCTATTCCACCAAGGGAGTTTTTCAATGCTTCTTTAATAATTTCCTTTAATGGAGTTCCGCTATACGCTTTAATTAACCCTTTTTCTCGATTTACTTTTATGCCTTTAATTTCGTTTTTAATAATGAGTCCTCTGAATCCCTCATCATCAAATAAAAGATTTGTGCCCTCTCCTATTACTAAAAAAGGGATTTTATATTTACTGCTCAGAGAAATAACTTTTTTCAATTCATCTGGATTTTTTACTTTAAAGAAAAAATCAGCAGGTCCTCCAATTTTGAATCTACAATGTTTCTTTAAAGGAACATTTAATTCAGGATTTTCCCCCACTTCACTTTTAAATTCTCTTAGGAAAATTTGAGTATCCATTTTAATGCCAGTCCGGAAATAGCTCCCTTCCAGGAGTATCGAGTAAAAGTTTAACTCTTCCTGTTTTTACATTAACTAAATATAAAGCCCAGTTCCCCCTCTTTTTATGATTCCGTGGCGATGAACTAAAAACTATGAATTTATCATCCGGAGACCAGGAAGGGTAATAGTCATAGGTTTCATCTCTTCGAGTAAGCCTAATTTTTCCTGTGCCATCAGGATTCATTAGCCAGATATCTCCCTTTCCATCAGCTTTTGAGGAAACATATGCAATTTTTTTTCCATCATGTGAGAAGTGAGGTCTACATGATTTTCCTCCTTCAGTTAAAAAAGAGGCCTTTTTAGTTCTGAAATCGTAAATTGCCGCATCCCATCCAATGGTTCTTTTTCCAGTAAATCCCATGAGGTGGCCAGAAGGTGAAAAGTTAGGGGTCCCTCCATTAAAATCCGTGAGAAGTCTTTTCATTTTTTTGGTTTTTATATTTACTTCCCATATGCTGAAACTTCTAAAAATTCCCCTCCTTCTTTCTATTGTGTAGGCTATTCTTTTGCCATCCGGAAACCATGCATGTTCTGTTGCTTTATGTTTTGTTTTTGTTAACTGAATAATATTTGAACCATCTTCGTTCATAATGAATATTTCATAACTCCCCCTCGGGTTAGCTGAAAAAGCTATTTTTTCCCCATCAGGTGACCATTTTGGATATTCATCGCTCCATGTATTGTCAGTTAATTTTTTTAATCCCTTCGAAGTCAGCAAATAAATCTCATTATCTCCATCCATATCTGATTGAAATACGATTTTTCCTTTAAAAGGAAGAAGAGGTTTAATAGATTTTATGTCTATAATCTTATTTCGATTAATAGGGTCTTTCTTCTCGGTTTTGCACGGTATGAGAAAGATTAAAAGCAATAAAATGAAGATAATGTTTCTTTTCATAGTTGACTCCTTTTTATTTTATAAGTTTTTTTAATTCAGAATACCAGTTTTTAGCCATGGCTTTGTATCCCTCTTCATTTGGATGAACATTAGGTAATAAATGCGGGTTTTTAATGAAAAGAGAATAATTGTCAACGAGAATCAAATCCTCTTCCACTGCAATTTTCCTTATTGTTGGATTAATTTCTTTCTTTATTCTTTCTCTTGATTTTTCAGTAAAAGGAAATTTTATTTCAGGAGGTAAAGGCGGAATTGTAGCTATTAGAATTTTAGTATTTTTTTCCTCATGATTTTTGAATTTTTTAAAAATTGAAATTATTTTTTTCATATTCAAGTAAAATCTATGAGTGGGAGTAAAATCACTGTCCATTCGTATATCATTAGTTCCCAGTTGGAGAAGGATAAAATCAGGGTATTTTTCTTTCATCCAGTCTTTATTTCGAATTAAAAATCTCAGGTATTGACCGGAGTTATTGCCGTTTCTCCCAAAATTATAAACTTTTGCTTTAATTCCACTTGATAGCAGTATTTTCTTAAGATGGAATGGATAGGAAGAATTTGTAATGCTATCTCCAGCACAGAAAATAATGAATGTTTTTCTGTTTGCATGACATCCAGAAATTAGAATTAGAAAAAAAATTATTAAAAATTTACTTATTTTTTTGAACCCGAACATAATTTGATGGATGGTTTTATTACAATGTTTTTTTAAACTGCCTCGACTCTTTGAATTTGAGGAACCTTCTTTTTCAAGAATCGTCCAATTCCCTGTGTTAATGTCATCTGCCTCATGGGACAACCAGCACAGGCTCCCATGAGTCTCACTTTAACAACACCTTCTTTTGTGATTTCGACAAGCTCAACATCTCCTCCATCTGCC
>CAZWBN010000116.1:3360-6024 GCA_964632095.1 uncultured Clostridia bacterium
TTATTTATTTTTTAATAAAAATAAACTCATTTTTAATATTTACATCCACAAAAATTTTATTACCTTCTGAGAATTCTCCTTTGAGTATTTTCATGGAAAGGGGATTTTCTATTTCTCTTTGAATTGTCCTTTTCAAAGGACGGGCACCAAATACTGGGTCATACCCTTTTTCAGCTAATAATTCTTTTGCTCTTTCACTTAATTTAATTTTTAATTTCTTTTCAGCCAATCTTTTCGCCAGATTTAAAATCTGTATTTCAACAATTTTAAGAAGAGATTCTTTTGTTAAAGGTTTAAAAATAATGATTTCATCTATTCTATTCAGAAATTCTGGTCTGAAATGTTGTTTTAATATCTCTCTAATTTTTTCCTCAATTTTCTGATAATCTCCACTATATTCCATAATTGCCTGGCTTCCGAGATTACTTGTCATTATTATCACAGTATTTCTGAAATCCACTGTTCTTCCCTGACCGTCTGTTAGCCTTCCATCATCAAGCACCTGTAGAAGCACATTAAAAACATCCGGGTGAGCTTTTTCAATTTCATCAAGAAGAATTATAGAATAGGGTCTCCGTTTTATAGCTTCTGTCAATTGTCCTCCTTCCTCAAAACCAACATAGCCAGGTGGAGCTCCTATTAAGCGAGCAACTGAATGTCTCTCCATATATTCTGACATGTCCAGTCTTACCATTGCTCTTTCATCGTCAAAGAGGAATTCTGCAAGTGCTCTTGCTAATTCTGTTTTACCAACTCCTGTGGGTCCAAGAAAGATGAAGGAACCCAGAGGACGATTTGGGTCCTGAATTCCGGCTCTTGCCCTTCTTATTGTATCCGAAACTATTCTAATAGCATGGTCTTGTCCTACAACTCTTTTCTTCAAATTCTCTTCCATCTTAATTAATTTTTCAATCTCGCCTTCTAACATTTTTGAGACCGGAATTCCCGTCCATTTTGAAACTATTTCTGCTATATCCTCTTCATCTACTTCATCTTTGAGCATTTTTCCTTTTTCCTGAATTTTTGCTAATTCTTTAGTAGCTTTTTCGATTTCTTTGTTTAACTCGATTAATTTCCCGTATCTAATTTCCGCTATTTTTTCTAAATCTCCTTTTCTTTCAGCATTCTGTTCCTCTATTTTCAATCTGTCAACTTCTTCTTTTAAACGATTTATTTTCTCTATTATTTCTTTTTCTTTTTGCCATTGGGCTTTCATAGAATCTCTTTTCTCTTTTAAATCAGCAAGCTCTTTATCAATCTTCTTGATTTTTTCCTGTGATGCCCTATCTTTTTCTTTTTTAAGCGCCTGTTTTTCTATCTCAAGTTGGGTTATCTTCCTTTCAATTTCATCAATTTCCACGGGTAAACTATCGATTTCCATTCTTATTCTTGAGGCAGCCTCATCAATTAAATCAATCGCTTTGTCGGGTAAATAACGGTCAGTTATATATCTGTGGGAGAGGGTAGCAGCAGCCACAAGAGCAGAATCTTTTATTTTCACTCCATGATGAACTTCATATTTTTCCTTAAGTCCTCTTAAAATGGAAATTGTTTCCTCAACAGTAGGTTCTCCAACATAAACAGGCTGAAATCTCCGTTCTAAAGCAGCATCTTTTTCAATATATTTCTTATATTCATTTAAAGTTGTTGCTCCAATACATCGGAGTTCTCCCCGTGCAAGAGGAGGTTTCAACATATTGGAAGCATCAACCGCCCCTTCTGCAGCACCAGCTCCAATTATAGTATGGAGCTCATCAATGAAAAGAATAATTTCCCCTTGTGAATCTGCTATTTCTTTTAACACTGCCTTTAAACGGTCCTCGAATTCTCCCCTGTATTTTGTTCCTGCAATCAGGCTTCCAAGGTCAAGGGCAATAATTCTCTTATTTTTTAGTGGAGTAGGAACATCTCCATTCGCAATCCTCTGAGCTAATCCTTCAACAATTGCTGTTTTTCCGACGCCTGCTTCTCCTATAAGCACAGGATTATTTTTTGTCCTTCTCGATAAAACCTGAATAACCCTTCTTATTTCATCATCCCGACCAATAACAGGGTCCAGTTTTCCCTGACGGGCAAGGGCTGTTAAATTTCGTCCATATTTTTCAAGAGCCTGAAATTTATCTTCTGGATTCGGGTCAGTAATTCTCTGGGAACCTCGAATACTTCTTAAAGCCTCCAGTATATTCTCTTCTGTAAGACCATTGTTTGCCAGAATTTGAGAAGCAAAAGATTGCCCTTCCTTCAAAATAGCAAGAAATAAGTGTTCGGTAGAGACATATTCATCCTTGAAAGTTTCTGCTTCTTTAAAAGATAAATCTAAAATATTTTTAAGCTGGGGGGAAATATAAACTTGTCCCTGAATACCCTGAATTTTTGGTAATCTATCTAGATATTCCTGCAATTCCTTTGAAATTTTCTCATTATCAATTCCAATTTTATTTAAAATAGAGACTACCAGGCCATCCTGTTGATTTAAGAGCGCCCATAATAAATGCTCAGGCTTTAATTCCTGATGGCTTAAACTTTCTGCTTTTTTTTGTGCCTGCTGTAATGCCTCAACAGACTTAACAGTAAATTTATCAAGTTGCATTTTTACCCTCTTAAATAATTAAAATATTTATTGGCTATGAAGTCAAGAAATAATATACACCCTAAATTGCCATT
>CAZWBN010000117.1:0-5963 GCA_964632095.1 uncultured Clostridia bacterium
AAAATAACTATTTTGCATCATTTGAAAATCCTCGTGATTAACACCCCCGAGGTGTCAAAAGCCTTATACTGCGGAGGATTCCTCTTTAAGTAAAATTTTCTAATGGCAATTTAGAGTAGGCACCACTTAGCAAAGATATATTTTTCACATTAATATGACTGAATATAATAAAACATGATTATGAATAATTGAACTTTTCTCATTCTCTCCCTCTACCTTGAAAGTATGTTTATTACTGTTCCGGGTTTAATAATTTAGATAAAAAGGTAATGGACAACTTAATGCCCAAAATGCTACCTTCTGTCATTCCTTTAATTATCGACCCATTGATAGAATTCATTAAATATAAATGGTAAAAAATTAAATCTATTTTTTGCTTATTTCATTTAAAAAGGGTAGAAGTTGAAATTTATAAATGGTATCCCAGACAAAATTTTTGATTACTTTTCTATAAAATTTGTGAGTTGGTAATTTCTCTAAAAATTTCAAAATTTTATCTGCAATTTTTTCCGGAGTTTCTTCTAAACCAAAAATACAAACATCACTGCCACCAATTTCCCTAAAAGGAGGTATATCTGAACATGCAATTGGCAATTTTATCATACCCGCTTCAAGAAGGGGGATTCCAAAGCCTTCCTGGAGGCTGGGCATAAATAAAACATCAGAAATCAGATAAAGATCTCTTATAAATGCCCTGCTCGGGATTATCTTCTGGCGTGATTTTAATTTATATTCTGCAATTATAATTATATCTTTTTCAACCTTTAAATTCTTTGCAAGTGCTCGAAGTTTGAAATAATAGGATTTTGATTTTGGTAAATGCGGGTCATAAGCACCGGTTAGAAGTAATTTAGCTTTGATTCCTTTGTTTTTAAAAGATTTCAGAACCTTTATGCTTAATTCTATATTTTTTCTTGGAGTAAGACGAGAAGGTTGAACCATCAAAAGGTCAGCTTCCAACAAATTCCTTTCTTCTAATATTTTTACTGTTAAAGGACTCAATTTGAAAAAACTTATCGGGTCAATACCATCCGGAATTACTTTTATTTTGCTGTTTTCTCCATACAATTTTTGAAATTGCTTTTTTCGCGATTTAGAAATGGCAACATAATATATTCTTTTATTATAGGTTTTTAGAATGTTCCAGGGAGGATTATTCAAATAGGAAGGATAATCATTATAAAAATATGGAGAATCATGATTCCAGGCTATTATTTTAATTGAATCAGTATCCGCCAATTTATGCACAGCAAGGGTTAAAGGCAAATTAAAATTCATCGTTAAAATATTGTGTGCTATTAGGAAGTCATAATTTTCCAGAGTTTTAGAAAGATAGAAGAATATTTTATTAACTAACAGTTCTAAGCCCGAAACATTTCCCTCTATAATTTTCTGATGAATTTTGAGAATTTGGGGATGTTGAGTATATAGTAAAGGGTTTATTTCAATAGGATAATCAAATGTGAATTGTTCACCTTTACCTGCAACAATCTTAACCTGATGGTAATTTCGATGAAAAAGCTGAGCCTGTTGACGCACAATTTCTTCAACTCCCCCAACTATTGGTGGGCATGAATAATGAATGAGCGCAATGTTATATCTTTTCATTTAAATCTATTTAAGAAAATGTCTCGATTATCATTTTTAATTTTTTTTCCAATACTTCATAAGAGAAATATTTCTTGGCTAATAAATAATTCTTTTCTGTCGTCTCCTTCAGTTTCTCTGGGTTACCTAAAAGACAGCGGATTTTTTCCACTGTTTTCTTTGATACAAATCCATCAATTACAATAGCTTCGAAACCCTTTGGTTCTATATCAACTACATAAATAGAATAGCGGTTAACAACAATTGGTTTTTTAAAATAAATAGCTTCGAGAAAAGCATTACCAAAACCTTCGTATCCAGATGGATATGTAATAAGATCAGCTTCCTTATAGACATCATCAATTAAATAAATCTTCTGCCCATTCGGTTTAATTTCTCTTTTCATTCCTATCATATGATCAATCATTTCCAATTTTACTCCCATTTTTTCTGCATATTCTAAAATTTTCATCTTGTATTCATCCCCTTCGTCTCCACTTGCATGAGAAATAATGAGTTTAGGGTTAGGGAGTTCAAGGTAATAGACCAGCTCAATTGCTCTTTCTATCCATTTTCGAGGGACTATTCTTGTAGGTTGCAGAATAAAAAGATCCTCTTTCTTTAATCCAACCTTTTCTCGCAAATCGCGAGAATATTCATCAGGAGGGGAAGGAGGATTTGAATAGTCAAGAACATTGGGAATAATAAAATTTGAAATTCCTCTTCTATGACTGAGTTGCTGAGAAGCGAGAGAATTTATGACAACATGTCTGATTGAGGGTAAATCCGGAGGAAATGCCATGGTTAAATAATCATTGACACAATTAACTAAAAACCGATTTCGCTCCCACGAAAAATCGTGATGATGGGCAATTGTGGGAATACCTGTTTCTGCTATAAACTCGGTTAATGCCAAACCAAGCGGTATATTCATTGGAATACTTAGAGCATTTTCACAGATTAATAAGTCAATATTGAATTTTTTAAAAAATTTAGCAATTGAACTCTTTAGCTTATCTTTCAAAAGAAGAATTTTTCGAGTAATCTCTTCTGGTCTTTTACGCCTGGTGAAACAAATCCTCTGAATCTCTAAAATTTCTGGATACTCGAAAAAAGCTTCTTCAACGAGAAAACTTTTTTCCTTTGGTGTGTCCAATTTACCAGCCATAAAAAAACATTCATAACCCATTCTTTCAAGAACTTCTTTCCACTTTTTAATTTCAAGAGAGACTCCGTCTGTTCCATAAATTCTTGTAGATATAAATCCTATATTTTTCATTGTGAATTCACTATATTCTTAATTGCATTCTGGGTCAATAGTATTTTAAGAATTGTTTTCAATCAGATTTTATTAATCCAATTCCATTTTGAAATTGAATTTTTGTTCCAAACTCAGCTGATAATTTTTTTAGCCGTTCTATTATCTTTTCTGATAGTTTTTTATCAGTAAGGAAGGGTCTACCTCTAACTGTTCTTGGCTTACCAAAACCAAGAGTTATTGGATAAAGCTTTATTTTGTATAATTTTTCCCCTTTCCATTCTGTAACTGCAATTACAGATTCCCAGTAATCTGGTTTTGAAGGGAATCCACGAGTGTCATTTTTATAACGAGCATCATTAAAATCAGCTACATGATGCTCTGGTCCAAGCTTGTATCTCTCATAGTTTTCGTAAGGCAAACGAAGTAAAGTCTCATTTTGAAATATAAAATTACCAAGACTATAAAAAATTGGCTTCCCTTTGTAAATCTCAATCCCTCTTAAAACATGTGGTCCATGACCAACACAAATATCAGCTCCTGAATCAATCATAACATGGGCAAATGAAACAATGAATTTAGCTGGAATTTCCCTCTTCTTGTATGATTCATGGCTATGAAAAGAAACAATTACATAATCAGCCAATCTACTGGCATTCTTGACAACCGCTGAAATTTCTTTAATGTCTTCAGGATTAGGCTCAGTTATAATATCAAATTTTTCTGCCTTAATGAATTTATTCCCAAAGAAATTTAACTCATTTTCTTTCTCCCCCTCCCTCTCATATTCTAAAGAAATTAGTTGTTTTTTTATTTTCTTTAAAATATTAAATTCTTTTTCTGGAATAAGGTATTTAATTGTGAATCTTAATGGATTTATCCCGGGCCGAGGTGGTATATCGCCTCTTGTTTTTCCTGCTCTAATATGATCAGGAAAAGTTGAAGAACAGGAAATTAATGCTATTCGAGCCTTCGAAGTTTCAATAAATTTTGCCTCCCTTGCTTCGGGAAGACTATTTCCAACTCCAGCTTCTACTAAACCTGCTTCACGAACATATTTTGATGTTAAATTCATTGCTAATACTCCATAATCTCCTGCGTGATTATTTGCTCTTGAAACCATATCAAAACCAGCCCATTTCAATTCCTTTGCAAGTTCTGGCTCAGATCTCATGTAAGTTCCCCCACTCTTGTGCATTGGATATGTTTCATAATCGTGGAATAGGGTCTCGAGATTTGTAAATGCAACATCCGAAGACCTTATTATTTCAATCATTTTTAAAAAATTCGGTTCCTTGTAAACTGACAACTTTCGAGTTATTATGCTATCACCTGTCAGAGTAATTGAGAGAACTTCATCCTTTGCTTTAGCTTTAAATGAAAAGATTACAAGAAGAATAAGAAAAATTATGATTTTCTTTTTTCTCAAAAATTTTATCATGGCTTCTCCTTGGATAATTTTTGTTAATCTTTTACATAAATTGGATATAGATTTTGTGGAATATTTTTATAAGGAAGAAGAGTTAAATCAGCAGGTCCTAATCCAGGAGCATCTACAATTATTATTTCCTTAGCAAGTCCTGTTTCGTCAAATCCTCTCCTGAAATGAACCCTTGATTTTAAAACTATAATATCAATTTCATTTAAATCAATATTGAGTTCATCAAATATATCAGGAGTTGTTACCTGCATTAGATTTTCTGTTAATATTACACGATTGTTTTCTCCAAAAACAATAACAACAGTTGGGTCCTCGCGATAGATTCCAATAAATTCAATTTTGCCGTCAATGTGGACTGGATTTCCTGCGAATTTATCAGAATAACCTCCTACATCTATACTTATTTCATCTCCTACTTTGTATTCTGATTTTATTTTTGCAATAGCCTTTTCATCTCTTAAAGTTGCTATGCAGAAATTTTTTACTCCCTGTCTTATTAATTCTTCAAGGATATGAGTTGAACCGCCAGTTCTATCGCTGTGGTCAGCAATTACAACAGGAGTTCTTCCCTCTTTTACTGCTTTAAGGGCAAGAGCCACTCCTTCTTTTGTTTTAGGTAATTTTTTCCCTGCAAAAGTTTTTCTCTTCTCCCATATAAAATCTGCCATGTCATCTGCAATCATATTTGCAAGTTCTTTATCGTTATTTGTAACAACCATTACTGTTGCTCCAACATCTGGGACATCCGCATATGCAAATCCAAAAGCAACTGAGACATAAACATCAGGGTATCTGCATTCCCATCTTCTTGCTCTCTCCATTATTTCCATTGCAGGGGATTCACCCGTCCACTGAAATACGCTTGGAGTTATTACCCCAGGTTTTCTCGTTGCCATTACTGGCTTATATTTCCCTCTTATGGTTTTTATCATTACCCTTGCTGCTCTCTCTCCTTGAAGCCATGAATCATAATGAGGATACCTTTTTACAATAAATACAGCATCTGCAACATCTGATAGTTCATGGTCTTCATTGGCATGAAGGTCAAGAGTAACCATAATCGGTATATTTCCAACAACTTTTCTTATCCTTCTTACAATCTCTGCTTCTGGCTTTGGTATTCCCTTAACAGCCATTGCTCCGTGGAGTGAAAGAAATACTCCATCAAGGTCTTTTATCTTTTTTAAATCCTGAATCATCAAATTTGTATATTTATCGAATGCTTCTCTTGTATTCCAGCTTCCTGATGAACCGCCTTTTGCTCTCCTCGGAGAAGTTATTGGGATTAATTCAACTCCTCCATATTCCTCACACATTCTTTTAAAACCCCAGATATATCCTCTATTAGTTTTTATAAAATCCTTACCTGGTGGTCCGTAATATTCCCAGTCTTCAATTGTCGTTGGGTCAGGGCAAAAAGTACATGTCTCATGAGAAAAACGTCCAACTGCAATTTTAATTTTTTTCTTCCCTGCAGGACTTTTACAACCATTTGCAGTTATTGTGAAGACAATTAAACACATCAGGATAAATTTACCAATATCTAATTTACTTTTAATATTCATTTTAACCTCCATTTTTAATCTAATTTTTTATATCTATTAAGCTCCTTGATGTCAATAAATTTTAGTCTGCAATTGAAGTTTGAATTGTTTTATTATAAAATACTTTTTCAAG
>CAZWBN010000118.1:0-2561 GCA_964632095.1 uncultured Clostridia bacterium
TAACGAAAGAGCATTTAGTCTTGATGTTCCTCAGGGTTGGAAAATAGAAGGCGGAACTTTTCGTCGAGCTTCAGTTGATATAATTCATACTTTTCTTGCTCAAAATTCAGATCAAACCATAAGAATTCAATTTAATGATTATCGTATTCCAGTTTTTGCTTTGCCCAGTTCTATTTTAGCTATGGCTGGATTTGTAGAAGGTACATGGTATTCTCCAGGCTATGGAGTACGAATGTTAGTAAAAAGATACAAGCCTGGGAGATTCTTTTTAATCGAGTATCTTCACACAAATTTTGCTCCTAATTTGTCCAATTTTCAAATTGTATCTCAGAAAGATCGACCTGATGTAGTTAATGCTTTTAACAAAATTTATGCTCAGTTTATGAGTTTAGGAATCTCTTTTACACTTCATAGTGGTGAGGTAGCTTTCAGGTTCTCCCTCAATCAAGAACCTTTTGTAGGATATGGTTTAGCTGTAACTCAGATTGTTTACACTATGGGTATGCAAGGTGGAAATTGGTCAGTTCCTATATTATTTCTTTACACTTGTCCTGCTTCTCAAATTGAATTAGTTCGTAAAATTGCTGACCATATGTTTAAAAGTATAAAAATGAATCCTCAATGGGTGGCGAGTCAACAGCAAATAGCTATTAATGTTTCGCAGATTGTTTCTCAGACTAATCAAGAAATTTGTAGAATAATCAATGAGTCGTATTGGAACAGACAAAAAGTTATGGATGAGGTTTATCGTAAATTTTCTAATGCAATTCTTGGGCAAACAGATGTCATTGATCCAGAAACAGGAGAAACTTGGAAAGTTGAAGCTGGACATAATTATTATTGGAGAAAATCTTACTCTAATGAAATAGTTGGAACAAAGATTTATGAAAGACCAGATATTGATTTTACTCCACTTAAGGAGTTTTAAAAATAAAAAAATAAGAGAATTTGTAAAATTGTTGGTTGGATAAGTCGGTTTTGCTTTACAGTAAACTTCAAATTCGGTTATTAGGAATTTATGATCGGTCTTAAAAATCTAAATTCTCAACATAACAATTTCAAACCCAAACAACTAAAGTTTAACTCCTCTCCTCAAAACCTAAATCCTCAATTTCAATAAATAATAGCTATTGAGTCCAGCCTCCACAAATCTCAAAAAAACAGCCATTATCAGACTTTTATTCAAGTTGATATATAAGTCTATGTTAAATGCAATTAACACAAATTCTAAACTTAAAACTTCCAAATCTCCATTAATCTCTTAGTCTCAACAAATCTCATTTTTAAAATAGTAATTTAACTTTTCTCTCAAAACCTAAATTTTCAGTTTTAATGAATATTCCATTTATAATTTTCTAAAATAAAGCATTAAGAAAAAAGTAGCGTAAAGTAACAGAACTTTACAAAAAGGAATACAGTGATTATAATTATAGGAAATTGAAGGAGGTTGACATGATTTATTCTTTAAAAAGGATATTTATTTTCTTGGCGATAGTTGTTTTTGTTACTGGAGGAATTCTTTTGGCAGGCAAAGTAATTCAAACTCAGGAAAGTGATAAATGGGATGGACTGGAAATTGATTTAATAAGTTTAAAGGTCAGAAATAATGTGCTTACTGTAAAATTTAAAATAAGAAATAATGGCTCAGAAGTTGTAGAGCCGGCTATTTATTTTAAAGATTGCTATGTCATGGATGAAACCAATCAGAAAAAGTATTATCCGCTGAAGGATTCTGATGGTAATTATATTGCAGGTCCAGTAAAATACAGTGGTAGCGCATGGGGAGGAGGATTTTTTCAGTTTAAAATTGAACCGGGAAAATCAATGGGAATGTGGATAAAATTTCCAGAACCACCTGATAATCCAGAAACTATAACCATTTATATCCCAGGATTTTTCCCTTTTGAAGAGATTGAATTATCGAAATAGAGTTCAAAAATGAGAAATATAAGACTTTTATGTGTTTTCTTTTTAATTACTTTAGTTATTTTAGGAGGATGTAAATCAAAAAATAAAGAAGAAAGTAGCGGGAAGGAAAGAATTCAAATTCAGGAGAAAAGTGAAGCAGTTATTCAGCAATCTGCAGGAGAAGAGGAGGAAGTTATCATTCCACCCGAGGCTCATCAAAAAGCAATTGAGGCAGTTAAAGCTTTAGGCCCTGAGAGGGGAGCGAAAAAGATAGATTATCATATGGCTCGAATTGAAGGAGTCGTTAAAGGATTGGTGATAGAAAGCAAAGAGATTCAGGCTGCTCTTAAAGACCTGGGTGCAAAAGTTAGCGAAACAGAAGTGCAGATTGACCTTCCGGGCGATATTCTTTTTGATTTTGATAAGTGGGATATACGTCCTGATGCAGAGGAAACCTTGAAAAAGGTGGCTGACATTATTAAAGCCTATAAGAGCCCTGAGGTTATCGTGGCAGGGCACACTGATTCAATAGGCTCCGAGGAATATAATCTTGAGCTTTCTCAAAAAAGAGCCGACTCAGTAAAGAACTGGTTAGTAGAAAAGGGAGGAATAAATCCAGATATTATAAAAACCATTGGTTATGGTGAGTCTAA
>CAZWBN010000118.1:2661-5953 GCA_964632095.1 uncultured Clostridia bacterium
CTTCAATTGCACTGGATTCTAATGACAACCCTCATATTGTCTGGGTTGATTCTTCTCTCGGGAATAAAGATATTTTTTATATTTATTATTCCGATGAAGGATGGTCTTTTCCTGTAAATGTGTCGAATAATCCCGGTGATTCAGAGAATCCTAAGATCAGTATAGACTCGAAGAATAATATTCATATTGTATGGGAAGACAATACCAATGGAAATTATCAGATTTTTTATAAAAGATATTCAAATGAAAAATGGTTTTCTATAAAAAATCTTTCCCAGGACATTACTGAATCTCATAATCCATGTATTGCAGTGGATAGGGAAAATAATCTCCATATTGCATGGTCTGGTAGTGTTTCAGGTATTTATGATATTTATTATGTTAAAAGAACAAAAGGAAAATGGACTGCGGTTTTAAATATTTCTAATAGTTCCCAGGAATCTATTAATCCTTCATTAGAGGTGAGTAATGGAAATATATATGTAGTATGGGAAGAAAAATCTGATTCAAATTCCCACATTCTTTTCACAAAGTATAGTGAAAAAAAATGGATAACTCCTGTGAATATTTCAGGTGATTATACAAAATCCACACATCCATCAATTGCAATAAGTAATGGAAGCAATGTTCATGTTGTATGGGCTGAGGATAGAACTGAATCAGATACCTCAGAGGAAAATTATGATATTTTTTACAGGAGTTTCTATAACGAATGGCTATCCATAAAGAATATTTCTGACAATTCAAGCAATTCGAAGAATCCAGAAATTAGGGTCAACGGAGAAAATCATTTGGATGTAGTATGGGAGGATGGAGGAGATGAAGATTCAGTAATTCTCTACAATAGGCAGACAAGACCTGTTGCTCGTGCAGGTTCAGACAAGAAGGGTGAAAAGGGAGATTTTATCAGACTGGAGGGTTCAAAATCATATGACCCTGATGGAGAAAAAATTAATTATCACTGGTCCTTTAAATCAAAACCTGAGGGCAGTAAGGCTGAACTTTCAGATCCGTATGCTGTTGACCCGAGTTTTACAATAGATGTAGCTGGAACATATGTTATTGAATTGCTGGTAGATGATGGTTCAGATAAAAGTAATCCTGATACAGTGGTAATATACGATGAGAACAAACCTCCTGTAGCTGTAGCCACCTCAGATAAAACAGTTGCTCTGATTGGAGAGAACATTAAACTGGATGGTTCCTGTTCTTATGACCCAAATGGTGATAGTCTTTCTTATTTGTGGTCAATTAAATCCAGACCAAGATGGAGCACAGCTATTATTTCTAATAATCAATCAGAGAATCCGAGTTTCAAACCTGATTGTGCAGGAGAGTATGTTCTCCAATTAGTGGTGAATGACGGAGAGTTGGACAGTGATCCCTTTGAATTGAAAATGTTCGTAAAAGAATATGCAATAGATTTTTCATGTAGTAGGACAACAGGACTTGCTCCATTAACAGTAAATTTCAATGCACAGGTTTTCACAATTTCATCTCACAAGATTAAAAACTATAAATGGGATTTTGGTGATGGAAGAACTGGTACAGGTAAATCTGTTTCTCATACATATTTAAAACCAGGAATTTATACTGTAAGCCTGACCGTAATAGAAGAAAACGATGAGGAAATTTCATACAGAATAACAAAAGAAAACTTGATTGAAGTTGTTAAAGTTTTTCCTCCTTTAAATGTGGCAGTGGAGAGAATGGAGGATAGGAGTTTTACACACATAAAGTATGTCAATAAAATAACATGGTCTGAAAATCCAGAAAATGAGGATGTGGTTAAATATAGAATATATAGAAGAGGATTTAATCAAAATGATGATGAATTTGTTTTGATTGCAACAGTTAATGGAAATACTTTTGAATATTTAGATAAAGAAATTGGTAAAGTTAGAGGATATGTTTATGTGGTAACAAGTGTGGATTCTCACGGAAATGAAAGTTCATTATCAGAATATGCAATAGAATGGTAATTATTTTGAGGAGTTAGGAAAATGAGAAAATATCTATTCATAATTTTCTTATGTGTGTCATTAATTATTAATTTATATTCAGGAGAAAAGAAGGCTGGGTTTTATCTTGGATTCAATCACCTTTCTGATTCAGCATTTAAAGATGTATATGGAAATGGGAATCTGATTTATGGAGCAAATTTTAGTTATGAAGTATTAAATCGAATTGATATATGGACCTCTATAAAATATTTTTCTGATACAGGAGAAACAACTATTTTGAAGGAGAAAGTAGATTTTAGAATAATACCTCTCTCAATTGGAGCTAAATATAAGATTGAAGTGGATGAGGGGTTAGAAACTTATTTTGGTGGAGGTGGAGATTTATATTTTTACAATGAAAAGGGTTCAGATTTTAATACAAAGGATTCTCAATGGGGCTTTCATTTACAGGGAGGAATTCTTGCAAAAATTTCAAAAAGATTACAATTGGATTTTAATTTTAAATTTACCCGCGTGAAATCAAAACCAGAAGAGAATGTAGAGATAAATTTAGGGGGAGTGGAGGGAGGAATTAGCATTTTATTTTTATTTTAAGAATTTTAAAGAGAGGAATATTTAAAAATGAAAAGAAAAATCTTTAGTCTGTTGTTAATTATTTTATTTTCAATTTTATTCCTTTCGCTATCTTATTCCCAGGATATCCAGTCAATTTTGACTCAGGCAGATGATTTGTATAGACAGAGAGAGGATCTTTCAAAGGCGAAAGAGGCTATGGAACTTTATGAAGAGATTATTAAAATTGATCCCCAGAATTATGAAGCTCACTGGAAACTTGCAAAAACAATATATTACATAGGAGAGCATCTGACATCAAAAAAAGAAAAATTAGCTCTCTATAAAAAGGGTATTGAAATAGGAAAGAAAGCTGTAAAACTTGGTCCGAATAAACCAGAAGGGCATTTTTTTCTTGCAGTGCTTTATGGAGTTTACGGGCAAACAAGAGGAGTTCTTAAAAGTCTTTTTCTTGTGGATGATATAAAAAAAGAGGTTTATAAAACCATTGCAATTGATCCAACAATTGAATGCGGAGGTCCATACCAGCTTCTTGGACGGCTTTACTATGAACTTCCGGGTTTTTTTGGTGGTTCTAAAAAGAGAAGTTTGAGATTACTCTTAAAAGCAAAATCTATTTGTGATTCAGACCCTTTAACCTATCTTTATCTGGCAGATACTTATCTTGCTTTAGGTGAAAAAGAAAAAGCTAAAGAAGAATTAAGAAAGGCTATTGAAATGGAGCCTCATCCTGATTTAATCCCTGAAGCAAAAGA
>CAZWBN010000119.1:0-2000 GCA_964632095.1 uncultured Clostridia bacterium
TTGGGAACCCTTTTTCCCACCAGATAAACGAATAGAGTAAGTAAAGAGAATCCAATAATAATAGATAGCCATACAGGAAAACCGTAAGCAGTTGGAATATCTCCAACTAATACACCTACAATTGCAGCTAAAATTGCATAAGGGAGCTGAGTTCTCACATGGTCGATATGGTCACATGAGGAGGACATTGAACTTAATATTGTTGTATCAGAAATGGGAGAACAATGGTCTCCAAAAACAGCTCCTGCAAGAACAGAGCTTATTACGCCATATAGTAAAAGGTCAAGATGCATTTTATCAAAGCCTGTATCCAAGCCAAGAGAATATGAAAGAGGGATTACCAGAGGCATAATAATTGCCATTGTTCCCCAGCTTGTTCCTGTTGCAAAACTGATAATTGCTGAAACAATGAATGTAAGAGCAGGAAGCCATTCGGGATGAAGACTTCCCCTTAGTATTTGAACAAGATAATCTGCAGTATGGAGTTCAACTGTAACAAGGCTTATAGACCATGCTAAAATAAGAATCAAAACAGCAAGAAGCATTGATTTTATTCCATTGAACCATGCATCAATCGCTTCCCTTAAATTTAGAAGTTTTTGAATAAGACTCATTAAGATTGCAATCAAACAGCCAGAAAAAGAAGCCCATAATAGGGCTTTATATGAATCTGAATGACTAATAATATTTCCAATTGTAAAATTAAAATTATTACTTGCTATCAGGCTCTGCTTTCCAGTGTAATACAGACCAAATAAAGCTACTAATATTACTACTAAAATTGGAATTAAGCCATTTATCCAGCGGGCAGGTTTATCACCAGCCAGAAATTCTTCTGCCTCCTCAAGCTTTTGGAGAAGCTGTGCATTATCTCTTATAACTTTTCCTTCTTTTCTTGCCCTTCTCTCAGCATGAAGCATTGGACCAAAGTCTCTATTGAGAACAGCAATGATAAAAACTAAAAATAAAGCAAAAATAGGATAAAAACGGTAAGGGATAGTTTTTATGAATACTGAATAGGCATTTTCTTTTAGACCAACCGCTTTTAACCCAGTTTCGATTAATCCAATTTCATAGCCTATCCATGTTGAAATTACAAATATACTCGCTACAGTAGCAGCTCCAGCATCTACAATAAAGGATAGTTTTTCTCGAGAGACCCTCAATCTATCTGTAATGGGTCTCATTAAATTTCCTCTGATTAAAACATTGGAATAATCATCAAAAAAAAGAATAAAACTCAGAAGCCATGAGGCGATTTGCCCTCCCCTTGAAGTTTTTGCAAATCGGGTAATAAAATGGGCAATACCAAGTGTTCCTCCATTTCTTGAGATTACTCCAACCATCCCTCCAAAAAGAACGCTAAAGATAATAATCTGAATGTGAGAAGGGCTATTTAATGCTTTAACAGCAAAATAATCGACTACCCGAAAGATTCCTCCTATTACATCATAATCAAAAATAAAAATTGCTCCTAACCAGATACCAGCAAAAAGAGAAATTGTAACCTCTCGAATTATTAAAGCAAGAGCAATAGCCAGCAAAGGAGGTAAAATACTTAAAATTCCAGGAATACTTCTTAATTTTTTTTGAGAAATTATTCCATTATCTTTTATTTTTATTAAAACATTACCTGCTTTTTTAACTACTGCATTTTTAATTGTTAATCTTCCATTTTCAAAAGCCTGATTAATGGTTACAAGTTTTCCATTTTCTTTTTGATATATTCCATATATTTCGGGTTTTCCTGTATAATTCAGTAGAATTTCATTTTTTGAATCTCGAGCAACAATTTCCAGTTTAAAATTAATTCCTTTTAGAACAAATGAAGGAGTAATTATTTCAAAATGATGGAGTTTACCTTCTGGAGGAATCTCTTTTGGAAAAATTGCTGAAGATAGAATGAAAAGGGATAAAAAATTAATAAATATAACTTTAAAATTTAATCTCATATTTAAGAATGCTTTTATATAATATTTCTGAGTAAATGTAAAGATTGG
>CAZWBN010000119.1:2100-5921 GCA_964632095.1 uncultured Clostridia bacterium
TAAAAAATTTTATTGTTTTTTTAGTTTTTTTGATTATATTTATAATGTGTTTTTCGGAGACTTAATTACTATAAAATTTTATAAGGAGTTAAGAAATGAGATTATTCAAAAGAAAAGAATTTCTAATTTTATTTTTTCTTTTTCTATTTTTGAATCTATTTGCTTTTGACCCTTCGATTGAGAAAAAAATAGATAAAGAAATTGCAGAAATAAAAAGCCAGTTGATTTCTATTCGGCGGCAAATTCATCAAAATCCAGAGTTGAGTAATAGAGAATTTGAAACTTCAAAATTGGTTGCTGAATATTTAAAGAAATTAGGTTTAGAAGTGAAAACAGGCATTGCTCATACAGGAGTTGTTGGATTATTGAAAGGAACTCAATCTGGTCCAACTGTTGCTTTAAGAGCGGATATGGACGCATTACCTATTCAGGAATTAAATGATATTCCATATAAATCCAAGAAAAAAGGTATAATGCATGCTTGCGGTCATGATGTTCATACAACAATTGCATTGGGAGTAGCTTCAGTTTTGAGTAAAATGAAAGATGAAATTAAAGGAAATATAAAATTTATTTTTCAACCTGCAGAGGAGGGTGCTCCCCCTGGAGAAGAGGGAGGAGCAAGTTTAATGATAAAAGAAGGGGTGCTTGAAAATCCTAAAGTCAATGCAATTTTCGGTCTTCATGTTTTTCCACTTTTAAATACAGGGACAATAGGATACAAACCTGAAGCTTTTATGGCGCAATCTAATCGATTTGAAATTGAGATTATAGGTAAAAATGCTCATGGGGCTACTCCTCATCTGGGTATTGATGCAATTGTGATAGCTTGTGAGGTAGTTTTAGCTCTTCAAACTATTCCAAGTCGTTTAATTGATGCAAGGGAACCTGTAGTTCTTTCTGTTGGAGTAATTGAAGGTGGAAATCGCTTTAATATTATTGCAGATAGAGTCAAATTAATAGGAACAGTTAGAGTTTTTAGCACAGAGATTAATAAGAAAGTGCGTGCAAAAATAGAAAAAATTATAAAAGGAATTACTGAAAGCTATGGAGCAAGTTACAGATTTCAATATAGGGAAGGAGCTCCCCCTGTTTATAATGACCCTTCATTAGTAAAGGAATCATTACCAATTATGAAGAAAATAGTTGGCTCCCGAAATGTCATTCTTCTAAAACCCCAGATGGTGGCTGAAGATTTTTCCTATTATGGGCAGAAAATACCGAGCTTTTTCTATTTCTTAGGAGTAAGAAATGAGAAAAAAGGAATAACTCATATGCTTCATACGCCTTATTTCAATGTTGATGAAGAATGCATTCCTTTAGGAGTTAAATTAATGTCTTATTTATTATTGAATTATTTGGAAAAGCATTAATAAATGAATTTTCCTTTTTTATTTTTGACTCTTTCCCTAATTACTGGAATTCTCATTGGACATTACTTTTTAATACCAATTCCGTATCTTATTTTTTCTCTTCTTTTTTCTCTTTCTCTGTGCTGGATTTTTCTTATTTCACAAAAGTTTAAAATTTGTTTTGTATTTATTCTTATTACATTTACTTTGTTTGGATTCACCTTTTACCAATATGAAAATAATAAATTTAATAAAAATGAGCTTCATAATTTAAAATTCACTGAATATGCGGATTTTTATGGAACTCTCTATAAATCTCCTCAAAAAGGTATTAGAAATATTTACCTGTATTTAAAGGTCAAAAAAGTAAGCTATAAAAGCAATGATTATTTAGTTAAAGGAAATTTAAGGATTAGTATCCGCAGGTCAGAAATCAGTAATTCTAATTTAAATTTATTCGTTGGAGATGAAGTGAAAGTTTCTGCTAAAATAATTCCTTTCACCGGTTACCGCAATTTTAATCAGCCTTCCATTGATAAATTTCTAAAAATTCAGAGAATTCATCAGCGAGCCTATTCTAAAAGTCAATTTCTTATTCAAAAAATAAAATCAGGTAATCCATTGTTGCCTTTGAGATGGTTATCATTTATTAGAATCTATTTACAGAGAAAGATTGAGAAATTTTTTTATTCTCCAATTTCAAACTCTATCTCACAAGAAGGAGCCATCTTAGAAGCCCTTCTTTTAGGAGAAAGGGGGAGAATTACTGAAAGAACAAAACGTTCTTTACAGCAGGCAGGAATTTATCATTTACTGGCTATTTCAGGAGCTCATATTGCTATAATTTCGTATTTTCTGTTTTTAATTTTCAGATTAATTAGAATCCCTCAGAGAACCTCCTATCTCATTCTTATTTTTATTTTAATTTTTTATGCTCTTTTAGTAGAATCAAGGGCTTCTGTATTCAGAGCAACTGTAATGGCAATAGTATTTTTAATTGGCAAACTGATTTGGAGAAATGTTAATTTGGTTAATACTATTTCATTTAGTGCTTTTTTACTTCTTATTATAAATCCCTTCTTTTTATTTGACATTGGATTCCAGTTGACTTTTTTAGCTGCTCTCTCTATTATTCTTTTCGCCCCAAAGATTATTTCCTTTTTGCCAAATTTACCTTTAAGAATAAGTGAATTATTTGGAATTTCTGTATCAGCTCAGCTTGGAATATTACCAATTATTGCATATTATTTTAATAGGATAACATTCCTATCAATTTTATTAAATTTTGTAGCAGTCCCCCTTGTAGGAATTATAATGTCCGCAGGGTTTCTGTTTTTTGTAATCAGCTTTCTTAGTTCTCATTTGTCTCTTATAATTTCTCCTGTAATTTCATTTCTTATTAAATTTTTATTACTAATTTGTAAATTCGCAAATGAAATTCCTAATCTAAGTTATCGAATTCCTCGCCCCATTTTTCCTGTAATTCTCGGCTATTACTTTTTCCTTTCAGCCCTTCTCTTGCCGAAGAGATTTAAGAAACAAAAATTAATTACCGGGGTTATCTTTTTTGTTTTTCTATTTATTTTAATTACTTATCCATTTCCGTCAATTTCAAAAAATCTCAAGATAACTTTTATTGATGTTGGACAAGGTGATTCTATATTTATTGAATTTCCGGGTAAAAGGAAAATGCTTGTGGATGGAGGAGGCACATTTGATGATAGTTTTGACATAGGAGAAAAGGTAGTTTCTCCTTTTCTCTGGTCAAAGGGTATAAAAAAAATAGATTATGTAGTTATAACTCATGCACATCCTGACCACATAAATGGGTTAAAGGCAATAGTAAGAAATTTTAAAATCGGAGAAATATGGGAATCAGTGAGTCCTTCCAAGGATAAATATTATCAGGAATTTTTGGAGTGTTTACCAGAAAATATAAGAATTAAAAAAAGATGCAGAGGAATGGTAATAAATGAAGGAAGAGTGAAAATTGAGGTCCTTCATCCAGAAAAAGCTGAAGTTGAACCAGCCTTTGTTCATAATAATCAATCTCTTGTTATGAGGATAAGCTATGGAGTTCATTCTTTCCTTCTTACAGGAGATATTGATTTTCGGGCTGAAGCAGAAATTTTGAAGCATTTTAAAAATATTCAATCCACTGTTTTAAAATCACCTCATCATGGAAGCAATACATCAAGTTCAGAAAAATTCCTCGGGGAAGTGAGACCAAATTATGTTGTAATATCAGTGGGTGAAGGCAATAGATTTAATTTTCCTGATGCTGAGATATTGGAAAGATATAAAAAACATAAAATTAAAATATTTCGGACAGACAAAGATGGAGCAATTGAATTTTCTACAAATGGAAGAAAGTTGAAAATTAGAAAAAAACTAAATTGCCATTAGAAAATTTTACTTAAAAAGAAACCCTCCGTGGCATAAGGCTTTTTACACCTCGGGGGTGTTAAT
>CAZWBN010000120.1:0-1332 GCA_964632095.1 uncultured Clostridia bacterium
CAGCAATTAAAAGAAATTGAAGAAGAAACAAAACAATTAATTAAGGAATGGGATATCCATTCTGTTACTGATATTATAAAAGATGAGGTAAACAGGGTAAGAAAAAAATATCAATATCCAAAAATAAAGGAATATTTGGATGAAGTGGAGTTAAATTTAATTAAGGATATTGACCTATTCAGACCAGCTCCCTCAGAGAAAATTGAAATAATGCGGGATGATGATCCCTTCCTTCCCTATAGGGTTAACTTACTTGTGGATAACTCTCAAACAAAAGGAGCTCCTGTTATTATTGAAACCAATCCGACTTATATAAATTTATTCGGAACAATTGAAATAGCCTATACCCGCACTGGAGCCTGGAAGACAGATTTTACGAAAATAAAAGCAGGTTCATTCCTAAGAGCAAATGGAGGTTATCTTGTTTTCTATGCATTGGATGCACTTGTGGAGCCTGGAGTCTGGAATACTCTAAAGAGAACGCTCAGAAATCAAATTGTGGAAATTCAGGCTTACAACCCAGCTGCTTTAATTTCAGGGTTTGCGCTTAAACCAGAGCCTATAAAAGCAAATGTAAAGGTAGTTTTAATCGGGGAAGAGCATATATATCAGCTCCTTTATCATCTGGACGACGATTTCAAAAAAATATTTAAGATAAAAGCTGAATTTGATTTTGAGATGCCAAAAAAGAAAAAAACAATTTATGAATACAGCTCTTTTATTAAGAAAATTTGCGAGGATGAAAACCTTTTACCCTTTGATAAAACAGGAGTTGCTGCTTTAATTGAATATGGAGTAAGACTTGCTGGACGCCAGAATAAACTCTCCACCAGATTTAATATAATTGCTGATGTAATAAGGGAAGCTGATTACTGGGCAAGAGCAGAAAAGAAAAAAATGATTAGTGAATCTCATGTAAAAAAAGCAATCCATGAGAGGTTTGAAAGAGTAAGTTTAATAGAAGATAAGATTCAGGAATTGATCGAAGAAGGAACAATAATGATTGATACTGAAGGAGAGGTTGTGGGTCAGGTAAATGGACTTTCAATTTATCAAATTGGAGAATTCATGTTTGGAAAACCTACAAGAATTACAGCAAAAACATCAATTGGAAGGTCGGGGATTATCAGTATTGAAAGAGAAGCTGCATTAAGCGGAAGAACTCATGACAAAGGAGTATTAATTCTCACAGGCTATTTACGAAGTAAATACGCCCAGGATAAACCTCTTACTGTTACTGCAAGCATTTGCTTTGAACAGTCATATTCTGGTGTTGATGGAGATAGTGCATCTTCCACTGAGGTTTATGCCATCCTCTCAAGCCTTTCCGGG
>CAZWBN010000120.1:1432-5818 GCA_964632095.1 uncultured Clostridia bacterium
TTTTGAAGGAGATAGCTATGAAAAAAGAAAACCTCGAAAAAATTCAGAGCAAACTTGATTGGACAACCCGAAAAATATGGTTTTTTATTCTTTTTATTTTAATTAGTTTGACGCCCCCTATTACTAAAGAAGGATACAGTATAAAAGAAACAGGAATAGTGATTTTTCATATACTAAGAAGTGCTTTCATAAAGGATTTATCCCCCGTTTATCCTGTTTTTAAAATTATTCCTACTATTCTTATTATCGCTTTAATTCTGTTTAAAAATCGTGTGAGGCGAATTTTCAATTTATATGCAGGAGTTAGTTATTTCCTTTTTTCTATTGTCCAAGGAGTAGCGATAACTCATAAATATGGCTTTGGAATTGTAACAGGTAATGTTATTGGAATGCTGATAGTATCTATGTGCTGGTTCTGGGAAACTTTAATCGATAAAGGTGATCTTACTCCTTCAAAAATTTCCCCTCTTAAATACTGGGTTGCACCATTAGCGTTTTTAGCTTTTTGGTATCCAGTCAATCCTGAGACTTTGAAGCCAGATTTTAATCCTGTTTATTTATTCGTAAATTCAACCGGTTTAGCCTTTTGTACTATGACTCCAATATATATTGGAATACTCTCTATTTATTATCCAAAAGTAAATCTCATAACCCTTCGCATTACAAGCCTCATGGGAGTAATTATTGGATTCTGGAATATATTGACAAATTTTGTTATCAATCCTTATCTTTTATGGTGGAATGGCATTTTACATTTACCTTTAGTATTTATCTCTATTTACGGGCTTGTGCTTTCTCTTAAAAAGATTGAAGTAACAAGTTTTTAAATTGCTTAATCAAAATTACATCTACTTCTATTTTAGAATTATAATTTTTTTTACTTGACATATAAACTTTTTTTTCTATATTATAGAACACGAATCAAAAAAGTTTGTTTTTTTGGGAGGAGGAAGATGAAAAAATCCAAATTTTTATTAATCATTTTGCTCTTAGGAGTTGCCTTCTCCTTAAATGCTCTTGCACAAACACATGTGATTAAGAAATTGGGACGATATCCATTCTGCAGATGTAGAGGTGGTATTCCAACTTCTGAGGTTATGAAAGAAATCGTTAAGACATATGCAGGAGATGTAAAATATGGATTTGATATGGCTGGATATGGAGATATTTATCTTACTTTTCTTGACCAGTTAGAGAAAGGTGTTTTTGAAGAAGTTTCATTAGCTCCTGGTGAAAAACTTATGTGGATGCTATATAGAGTCAGAGGGAAAGTAAAAGTTCTGGAAGATGTAGAATGGGGAGGTGAAGAACCTTTAGAAGCTTTTTCATTTAAAGTAATAAAAGATGGAAGATGTTTTGAATTTATAATGCCAAAACCCTGCGGAAATATTTCTCTTTATAAAATAACAGAGGTGATTCCTTTCTGTGACCTTAAAGTATCACCTGCAAAAGTAAATATAGGGGAGCCAGTAACAGTAGATGTTTGTAAATCCGAAAATGCGGCTGTAGTAGAAGTAAATGTTTTGGATGAATCAGGAAACAAAATCCAAAGTAAAAAACTGGAAATGGCTTCATGTAAATGGCAAATTAGCTTTGACAAACCTGGAAAATATACATTCGAAGCTGTTGCATTAAGTGTTTTAGAAGTTCGTTCCACAAATCCTTGCAAAGGAGAGGTAACAGTAAATGCACCTCCAGTATGTGAAATCAAGGTTTCACCATTAGAGGCATACATAAGAAAACCTTTTACTTTCGATGCATCTGCTTCTTCAGACCCTGATGGCAGTGTATCCTCTGTTACATTTATTATTACTGATGAAACAGGAAACGAAATAGACCGCAAAACAATAGATTCTCCCCCATTTGTGTGGGAAAGAACTTTTGAAAAGCCAGGCGTTTATAAAGTAAGTGCAGTGGTAAAAGATGATTTTGGGGCTGTTTCAGTAAATGAATGCTCCGGCACTTTTACAGTAAAGAGAAAAATTCTTGGTTTTATGATAGATGCGGGCTGGTTAAGGGTAAAATCTTGTGTTGGAGATTATATCTTTGGAAGAGCAGGATTGAATTTCCATTTAGTTCAGGACAAACTTGATGCTGCCATTCTGATTGGTGGAGGTATACCTGTAGCTCAGCAACCAGAAGATGCTTTCCAATCTATATTATTGGTGGACGGACTTTTAAATTATTACTCCGGACCATTTTCGATTGGAGGAGGTCTTGGTATAAGCACAGGAGTTAAAAAATCAGGATGGAAGGATAAAACTCATGTGGAATTTTTGATTGATACAGGCTTTAGTCTTTATCAAAAGGATGAATTAAGAGCTGGATTATTTGCAGAAGGACGCTTTGCACTTGATAAATTAGGCGATATATCTGGATATCACAAGTTTGGACTTGGTTTCAGGTTATCTTTTTAATTAATAATCTCATTTAAAAATTTAAGCGGGTAAAGGATAATTCTTTACCCGCTTTTTCCTATCCTATCAATTTTAAAATGTATCTACAAAATAATCAGATTGTCTCGATTACAAAATGTGAAAAATATGAGGTTGATAAGATAAAAATTTCATTGGAAGAATTATTAAGTCCATTAGGAGGAATAAAAAAATTTATTTCAAGGAATGATAAAGTCTTAATAAAACCAAATATGTTATCTCCCCGCCCTCCAGAAAAGGGAGTCACTACTCATCCTCTTTTTCTCCAAGCTTTAATTGAAATAATTCTCAATGCAGGTGGAAAACCTTATATTGCAGATAGCCCCGCAGTCCCTAATTTTAATTTAATCTCAAAAAGAACAGGAATAAAGGAAATAGCTGAGAAGATGGATATTCCGATAAAAGAAATAAAAGAATCTATATCCGTTAAGAATCCAGATGGATTTTTTAAAAAAATTGAATTGGGAAAGGATATATTTGAGGTTGATAAGATTATCAATCTTGCAAGATTAAAAACCCATAATTTAATGATCCTCACCTTAGGAGTGAAAAATATCTTCGGGGTTGTGGCGGGAAGAAAAAAAGCCGAATGGCATCTTAAAGCTGGATTTAACAAATTGCTATTTGCACAATTATTACTCGAAATATATTATTTAGTTAAACCTCATCTTACAATAGTTGATGGAATTATATCAATGGAAGGAAATGGACCAAGCAGTGGTGACTTAAGACATACCGGTTTATTATTTGCTGGAGTGGATGCAGTAAATGTTGATAGAGTAATTTCCCATGTAGTTGGCTTAGAAGATAACTTATATATAATAAAAGTAGCTCGAAAGTATAATCATTCCCCAGAAAATTTCTCTAAAATTAAAATAAAAGGTATTAATTCCATTGATGAAATAAAAATTAAAAATTTCAAATTCCCTCCTGATATAGAAAGAATCACACCTTCTTTAAGTTTACCCCAGAGAATTGTTCGTGAATTTATTTCTAAGCCAAAAATAATAAATAAAAATTGTAATTTATGCGGAAACTGTATTGAAGTCTGTCCTGTTTCTGCAATATATAAATTAAACAGATCCCTGAATATTGATTACAGTAAATGCGTGAGCTGCTTTTGCTGTCAGGAAATCTGCTCTTATAATGCTATAAAAATTAAGAAAAGTCTTATTTCAAATATCTTGAACTGGATTTAATTTTTTGTAAATTTCTCGAATATTTCATCAGGGAGAGGAGTTACTTCTCCTTTTGAATTTGTCACAACATGAACTGTGTAACCCTCGGCAATTAAACTTCTATCCTCTTTTCTAAGTAACTGATAAGAAAAAACAGCCTTTTTATTAGATATTTCATCAAGGGATGTTCTTATTATGAATTCTTCATCATATCTAAGAGGTCTTCTATACCTGCAAAAAGCTTCTGCTACTACAAAATAATACCCCTTTTTCTCTATCTCTCCATACGGAATTAATTTTTTTCTACAGAATTCTGTCCTACCAATTTCAAACCATTCAAAATAGCTAACATTATGAGCAACACCCATCTGGTCCACTTCTGAATATCTCACTCTCTCAGTAGTTTCTATAAAATCAGAAGAAGATGAAGTGTAGGAAATGTTATTCCCAGATTTTCTGGAGTTTTTGCAATTCTTCATTATAATACTTCCGATAAAGTATTTCCCATTCCCTACTTCCTTCTTCTATCGAACGTTTCTGCGATTTTATTTTTTGAATTGCCTTTTTATCCAGTTCCTCATATAGCTGAAGTTCATTTTCTATTGCTTTAACTATGGCAAGACGAACAGCGTTTGGTTCCTCAAGTAAATCCACATTTTTATCTTCAAGAATGGCTTTTAAAATCAATTGAGAAAAATGATTTATTTTCTCCCTTGATAATCTTCTCAAAGCACTATATTCCTTTCTTTTGCTAATTTATTTTTAATCATTCT
>CAZWBN010000121.1:0-5812 GCA_964632095.1 uncultured Clostridia bacterium
ATATAATCAAGGGCGCCTGCTTTTAAGGCTTTAACAGCTTCTCGGGTTGAGCCGTAAGCTGTTATCATTATAACTGGAATGTCGGGGTAATTTTCCTTTATGTGGGTGAGCAAGTCAAGACCGCTCATTCCAGGCATTCTTATATCTGTAATGACAAGGTCTATGTCCTGTTCATCCAGGATTTCAAAGGCTCTTTGGGAAGAGAGCGCAGTATGAATTATATAGCCTTCCTTTTTAAAAACCATACTCAATAAATCAAGGATGCTTTTTTCATCATCTACAATTAAAATTTTATTCATTTCTTAGCTCTCCCTTGTAATTTCTCATTCTTAGGAATCGGCAATCTAACTCTTATTTCTGTCCCTTTCCCTTGTTCAGAGAAAACATCTATTTTTCCTCCATATTCCTGAACTATTCTATATACTATCGCCATTCCAAGACCTTTGCCCTTCTCGAAACGGGAAAAAAATGGTTCAAAAATTCTTTCCTTTTCTTCCTCACTCATTCCTCTTCCATTATCTTTAACCTGAATCTCAATTTCTCGATTATTTCTCTTAAAGAGGCTAATTTCTATTATACCTTTATTAGAAAAAGATTTTAGAGAATTCGTTATTAGATGCATAAAAATCTGTTTAAACTGTTCCTTATTACCATAATAAAAAATTGAATCATCAGAATTTATTTTTAATTCACTTTTTTTAGATATTTCTTTCTCTTTTTCGAGAGTTTCAAGGGTCTCCTTTAAAATTTCGTAAAAATTTATTTTTTCCTTAGGGAAAGAGCCCGGAAAAGTATATGTAAGAAATTGCTCCATTGTTTGAGATAATCTTTTAGATTCCTTAATCACAATTTCCATTAAATTCTTATACTCGCCTTTTAATTTCAGTTCAGAATTTAGAACTTGGATAGAGCCAGAAATTGCAGCAAGGGGATTTCTTAATTCATGCGCTAAACCAACAGCCATTTCTCCAATTGCGGTTAATTTTTCTTTGCGAAAAAGTTCCTTTTGGGCTTCTTTTAATTTCTCTCCAGTTTTTCTAAGATTTTCGGCTAAATAATTGCTTAAGAACGCCACAGCAAAAAAAGCGATAATAGAGACTAAAATATTATAAAGAACATGAGAGAATGAGACTTCAAATTTCTGTTCTGGCTTATAAAAGGGAATAATTTTAAAATACATTAAATCAACAAGTCCTCCAAACATAATCACGGAGATGGCAGCAATAATATAACTTGCTTTTTTATGGAGAACAATGCTTGAAGTTATTATTGGAAGAATATAAAGGAAAATAAAGGGACTGATTAGCCCACCCGAGAAATAAACAAGGGATGTAACAATCAGTAAATCAAAGATCAATTGTAAATAGGCTTGAAATAAATAGTTAATATTTAAGGAATATAATAAGAAGTATAGAATACTTAATACATAGACTATGCCAACAAGCAAATAGAAAATTCGCAGGGAAAGAAAAGTGGCTGTGGTGAATTGAATGATTAGAGTGGAACCCAAGATAGTTGTAAATATTATTAATCTATATAATATTAAGTTTAATAATCTTTTTTTCATATATTTCTATTTCAGTTCCAGTTTCAACTACTAAGCGAGCTGATGGAGTAAACTGAAAATCGGTAGGTACATTGATACTACTATGAATCCGATAATTCCACCAAGAACTAAGATTAAAACAGGTTCCATCATAGAAAGCAATGCAGAAATTGTTGCTTCCACTTCCTCTTCATAGAAATCTGCAATTTTACTTAACATATTATCCAAAGTTCCAGTATGTTCTCCAACATTAATCATTTGAATCACCATTGGAGGAAATTGTTTGGTTTCTCCAAGAGAATCAGCAAGGGTTTTACCTTCTGAAACTCTCTGGCGAGCATGCATTATACTATCCTCAATAATTGCGTTTCCAGTTGTTTTAGAAGTTATTTCTAAACTGTCCAACATAGGAACTCCGCTTGAAACAAGAGTGCTCAATGTTCTGGAAAATCGTGCAATTGCAGATTTTCTTAATAAATCTCCAAAAATAAGTAGTCGTAAGAGATTACGGTCAATAACTCGTCTCCCTCTATGTGTTTTATAATACCTTCGAAAAAGATAAATCAAGACACCAACTCCAATTACAATAAAAATAAAATAACGGGAGAGAAAATTACTTAATCCAATCACAATAACTGTAGGTAAAGGAAGATTTGCCCCTAATTCTTCAAATAATTGAGCAAAAACAGGAATTACCTTCCAGAGAATTACAGTAACAATTAAAGCAGCACCACATAAAACAGTTATTGGATAGGCAAGTGCTGACTTTACTCTTGATTTAATACGGGCGATCTTTTCCATATATTCAGCAAGACGGCGCAATATCTCATCTAAATTACCAGCAACTTCGCCCGATGCAACCATATTACAATAAAGGTCATCGAAGACCTTAGGATGTTTTCTTTTTGCTTCATGCAAAGTTGAACCAGCTTCAACATCACTCCTCACATTAGTTATAACTTCTTTAAAATATTTGTTTTTTTGTTGTTCAGCAAGAATATCAAGACCTTGAATTAACGGCAGGTCAGCATCAATTAGAACAGAAAGCTGACGAGTATAAACAGCTAATTCTCTTGTTTTTACTTTCTCTCTTTTAAGGAGAGGGATAGAAATAGGTTTCCTTTTCTTTTTTATATCAATGACTGATATCTGTTCCCTTTGAAGCGCTCGAGATAATTCATCAATGGAACTTGCTGCTCTTTCTCCTGTTATTATTTCGCCATAGCGATTTCTTCCTTTCCATGTAAAAACAGGCATTTTTTACCTCTTTTTATTTATTTTAAAATTTATTTTTCTGAATAAACTCTTCTTTTATAAGCTTCTGTAGCTTTTACTGGTATTCCTACTCTCCTGCTAATAATATCTGCTAATTCTTCTGGATAATGAGAATAACTCATTGCAGTTTCAAGTGTTATTAATTTTCTAAAATATAAATTTGCCAGAGATTGATTAAAAGTTTGCATACCGTGTTTTTCTCCACTTGTTTCCATTACTGAATAAATTTGATGGATTTTATCTTCTCTAATCAAATTCCTAACTGCAGGGGTTGGAATTAAAATTTCCATTGCAAGGACCACACCTTTTCCATCAGCTCTTGGAAGGAGCGCTTGTGTTAGAACTCCCTCAAGAACTAAGGAAAGCTGAGTTCTAACCTGAGGTTGCTGATGGGGAGGAAAGATGTCTATAATTCTTGTAATTGATTGAGAAGCAGAATTTGTATGCAAAGTAGCAAATGTGAGATGTCCTGTCTCAGCTATATTTAAAGCTGCCTCTACAGTCTCACGGTCTCTCATCTCACCTATAAGAACTACATCCGGGTCTTCACGGAGAACAGACTTCAATGCATTTGCATATGAAAGAGTATCCGAATAAAGTTCTCTTTGATTAACAATTGCTTTTTTATGTTGATGAAGATATTCAATTGGGTCTTCGATTGTTACAATGTGACATGGTCTTTCAGAGTTTATTTTATCAATCATGGCTGCAAGGGTGGTAGACTTTCCACTTCCTGTTGGTCCTGTAACGAGAATTAAACCCCTTGGTTTATTACATAATTCAGCAACTCGGGGAGGAATACCTAAATATTCAAAACTATATATTTCCCAAGGAATTCGTCTAAAGGCTCCTGCTACTGCTCCTCTCTGCATAAATATATTTGCTCTAAAACGAGCTAATCCTTTTATTCCAAAAGAAAAATCGAGTTCTAAATTTTCCTCAAATTTCTTTTTTTGAGCATCATTTAAAACACTGTAAATAAGATTTTTGGTATCATAAGCTGTAAGAGGAGGATGGTCAATTGGAACAAGCACTCCATTTATCCGAATCATTGGAGGAACATTTGTAGTTATATGTAAATCAGTAGCATCTTTTTCTATTACAATTTTTAGAAATTCTTGTAAAGTTTTAGCCATTATTTTTCCTCCTTTAATATCTAACTGTTTCTCTTAACACTTCCTCAATTGAAGTGATTCCGTCTTTTATTTTTTGAAGACCACTTTGCCTTAAAGTTATCATTCCTTGCTCAATTGCTTTATTTCTTATCTCAGAAGTTGTTGCTCCAGTTAAAATAAGTTCTTTTATTTCTTCTGTTATTTCCATTACTTCAAATAGTCCAATTCTTCCTCTATAACCTGTATTATTACATTCATCGCAACCCACTGGTTTATAAACTTTTATCTTTTTTACTTCGTCTGGCGAAAATCCTATATCAATTAAAGTCTGAGGAGGAACATAACTTTCTTCTTTGCACTTTTTACATAATCTTCTAACAAGCCTTTGAGCTACAATGCAAATTGTGGAAGTCGCAACTAAGTAGGGTTCTACCCCCATATTTACTAAACGGGTTATGGTAGAAGGGGCATCATTAGTGTGAACAGTTGAAAATACTAAATGTCCAGTAAGAGCAGCTTTAATAGCAATGTCAGCTGTTTCAAAATCTCGCATCTCTCCAACCAGAATAATATTAGGGTCTTGACGGAGAAAAGCTCTAAGACATGTTGCAAAATCTAAACCAATTTCCTCTTTTGTATTCACCTGGTTTATTCCATAAAGATTAAATTCAACCGGATTTTCTGCAGTTATTATATTGGTCTCTGGAGTATTGAGAGCTGAGATTGCCGAGTAAAGGGTATTTGTTTTTCCACTTCCAGTGGGTCCAGTAACCAAAATTATTCCCCATGGTTTTTTAATTGCTTGTTGAAAAGTTTCTAAAGATTTGGGTTCAAATCCGAGTCGAGTCATATCAAGTTTAAGTTGTTCTTTATCCAGTATTCGAATAACTATTTTTTCGCCGAAAATAGTTGGCAATGAGGAGACTCTCATGTCGACTTCTTTTTTTCCCCCATCATCTTTTTTCACTTTAAGTTTTATCCTCCCATCCTGAGGCAACCTCTTTTCAGCTATATCCATATTAGACATTATTTTTATTCTTGAAATAATAGCATCTTTCATCTTAAAAGGAGGATTCATTTGTTCATAAAGAACTCCATCTATGCGGTATCTTATTCTAAAATTTTTCTCGTAAGGCTCAAAATGAATATCACTTGCTCCCTTTTTTATGGCATCAAGTATAACCAAATTAACCAATTGAATTACTGGAGCCTGTTTTGTTGCCTGGGTAAGGGCATTAATGTCAAGTTCTTCCTCTTCTTCAAGGACTTCAACACTGAAGTCGTCAGTTTCAGGAACTTCAAGTTTGTCAAAGACTTCTTTAACTTTAATGTCATGAGCTGAACCATAATACTTATCGATATAATTTCTAATTGTGCTTTCAGGCGCAACAACAGGTTGAATATTTAAACCCGAGGTAAATTTTATATCCTCAATTGCTTCTAAATCTGTTGGGTCAGCCATGGCTAATGTCAGGAAAGCCCCAATTCTATGAACTGGCATTACAAGATATTTTCTTGCCATATCAACTGGTATTATCTTTGTTAATTCCGGAGAAATTTCAAATTTTGATAAATCAATGGATGGATAACCCGACTGTTTACTTAAAACATTTGCTAATTCTGTTTCACTTATAAAACCAAGTTTAATTAGGGCAGTCCCTAATTTAACCCCATTTTTTTTCTGATATTCAATAGCAGCATTTAACTGTTCCTGAGTAATTAGTTTTTCTTTTAAAAGAATTTCTCCTAATTTTAAAGCCATTTCAACACGCTTTCATTAAGACTTTAAAAATAATAATTTATTTAAACTAATTTGTCAAACCCCTCAACTTCATATTAATAATAATTAATTGGAGGTTTAAAGTCAATCATTTAA
>CAZWBN010000122.1:0-2769 GCA_964632095.1 uncultured Clostridia bacterium
ATTTTCTCCGGAATTCTGAAATTAAAAATAGAAAAATTTTTATTTATTACTTCACTTTTCTTCTGCGCTTCCATTCTTTTCAGTTATATTCTGGTGAATCAATTACCATTTGACTTTTTTGAATTAAACTGGAATAAAAGCAAGATTTTTTATATTTTACTCTATTACCTCCTCCTTAATATCCCTTTCTTTTTTGCCGGATTGATTATCTCTTTTGTAATCTCAAGAATCTCCGCAGAAGTTACAAAAATTTACTTTTCAGACCTGACAGGTGCAGGAATCGGCTCTTTATTAATCCTCCTGATTTTTATGCCTAAAGGTGACAGAGGAGCAATTTTAATAATTTTCTCTTTTGCAATTCTAAGTAATCTATTTTTTGCTCTTAAATGGAATAAAAGATTAATTACTATTCCTTTTTTTCTTTTTCTGACGGCTGTCTCCCTGTTCATCTTTTCTCCTTCATGGCTTGCCACTAAAATCTCTCCCTATAAAGCTCTTCCCCTTGCCCTCAAATATCCAGGTGCACGCCATCTCTTAACTAAATGGGACTCGATTTCAAGAATTGATGTGATTGATAGTCCGGTTGTAAGATTTGCTCCTGGAATGAGCCTCATTTATCTCGAAAGAATTCCCTCACAGCTTGGAATTTCAATTGATGGAGGAGAATTAAATGCAATCACAGAATTCCGGAATAAAACTGAAAAATTCAAATTCATTGATTATCTTCCAACATCTCTTGCTTATAAGTTATCGCCCAAGAATAAAATTTTACTGATAAATCCCAAAGGAGGTCTTGAAATCCTTGTTGCTTTGACAAACGGAGCAAGAAATATTGTATGTCTTGAAAGCACACCATTAATAATTAAATTATTAAAAAATGAATACAGGGAATTTTCAGGCTATTTATATAACAGGAAAAACATTAAAGTTCACTCCACTTTTACAAGAAGTTTTATAAAATCCACAGAGGATAAATATGACTTAATAACCATCTGTCAGACTGATGTTCTCGGTGCTTCATCCACAGGCTGGCAGGGAATAGCTGAAAATTACTTATTTACTATCGAATCCTTTAAGGAACTGATTTCTCTCCTCACAGAAGGAGGAATTTTAAATATCACCTCTTATTTAATTCCTCCTCCCAGAGGTGAAATAAGGTTGGTAAATCTGATTGTGCAGGCTTTCGAGGAACTCGGAATGAAAAATATCTCTCAACATATTGTAATTTTTCGTTCCTGGGGAACAATCACATATTTAATTAAAAAAGATAAATTCACACCTCAGGAATTATTAAAAATCAAGGATTTCTGTAAATCAAGAATGTTTGACCTTGTTTTTTATCATGGAATTAAACCAGAAGAATTAAATCAATTTAATAAATTTAAAGAGCCAATTTACTACAATCTGATAAAAGAACTTTTTGAGCCGAAAAAAAGAAAAACTTTAGAGAAAAGTTATCTTTTTGACATAAAACCCGTCCATGATGACAATCCCTTCTTTTTTAATTTTTTCAAATTCAGTAAAATCAAATCAACTTATCTGAGTTTCGGGAAAAAATGGCCTCCTCTACTTCAAGGAGGATATTTACTTCTTATTATTTTGATTCAGGCGATTCTAATTGGATTTATAATGATTATTTTGCCTGTTATTCTGAAAAGAGAAAGTAAATCCAGAACACAGAAAAAATCCAGAAAATTACGATGGATAGTTTTCTTCTATTTTGCTCTTTTAGGAATAACCTATATGTTCATTGAAATAACTTTTATTCAAAAATTGATTTTATTTCTCGGGCATCCCTCTTATTCAATGTCTGCTGTTATTTTTTCCTTTCTTATATCCTCTGGACTTGGAAGTTATTTTTCAAGAAAAATTTTTCGAGTTTTTGACCGCAAAAACATGAAAAAATTCCTTATTATCCTGATAATTCTGGGAGGACTTTCCATATTTCAATTCTATTTATCTGACATTATTTTCAAACTGTTTTCAGGTAGTAATTTACCAATAAAATTTATTATTAGCTTTTTATTTATCTTTCCACTTGGTTTTCTTATGGGCATTCCCTTTCCCTCAGGAATAAGGATTCTAAGTTCAAAGGAGGAATCTTTAATCCCCTGGGCGTGGGCAGTAAACAGTTTCTCTTCAGTGATTAATTCAGTAAATGCGCAATTTATTGCTTTACTTCTCGGTTATTCAAGAGTGATAGTTTTTGCAGGCATGGGCTATATAATTGCAGGCTTTATTTTATTTCTTTCTTTTGGTTATCTCTCCAACCATGGGAACAAATCGCACACCCATAATGTATTTAATCTTTAATTTACCCTTCTTTTTTGTAACCAGAGTGAGGGTCTGATAATATAAAGTGCTTCCAAGAGGTATAACCAGTCTTCCACCTTCTGCCAGTTGCTTTATCAAAGGAGGTGGAATGTGATTTGCAGCACATGTAACAATAATAGCATCAAAAGGTGCATATTCAGGCCATCCAAAATACCCATCTCCCCATTTAACCTTCACATTTTTATAACCGAGTTTTTTCAATGTCTCTGCAGCTTTTTTTGCAAGTCCACTTCTTATTTCTATTGAAAAAACCTTATCAGTTATTTCTGCCAGAACTGCTGCCTGATAGCCTGAACCTGTTCCAATTTCAAGAACCTTATCTCCTGGCTTCAGTTTTAAACACTGGGTCATGAGAGCAACTATATATGGCTGGGAAATGGTCTGTCCTTCATCAATTGGCAAAGGATAATCGCGATAGGCTTCTCTTCTATATTC
>CAZWBN010000122.1:2869-4481 GCA_964632095.1 uncultured Clostridia bacterium
GCATAAATAAAAGTAAGAATATAAATAGAAAGATTATTTTTTTTCTCATTTTTCTAAAATTTCATTTATCTGCTTTAAAAATTCTTCAAAGTCATTTATATTTGCTTTTGCAGAGTTAAAGACTTTACGGTCATCTATTTCCCAATATTTATGGATAATGATATTTCTCAAACTAGCAACTTTTCTCAATTTATTTCCGAGCTCTTTTGCAATTATCTCTGCATCAGACAATTTTTCAAAACAATCTGGATAGCCCTTAGGTACCTCTCCTTTCAACCGTGTAAGAATATGATTACAAATATTAGCCATTGCTTCCACAGCTTCAATTAAAAGATAACGAAGAGTATAAATATTCTTTCTATCTTTTAGGAAAGCTTCTTCTTCCAGAGCTATCAAAGATTTTATTTCAGAAATTGTATCCAGAAGGTCCTTTTCCAAGGTTTTGATTTTTTCAATGTTTATTTCTTTATGCATTCCATAAGCTCTTTGAAATAGGATTTAGAAAATTCATAATAATCCATGTATTCCAGTCCAAGTTTTTCTAAAAAATCAAGTCTCAAAAGTCTATCTCTTTCAAAAAGCAGAGTGCCTTCATTTATCACTGAAAACTGGAATCCAATAGGTGCGTAATTAATTACTTTAAAATCCACATTAAATCCAGTCTCTTTTTCAAGTTCAGAGATTATATCAAGTTCAAAATCAAATACTTGATTTTCAGGTATAAGACAATATCCAGCTATGTCAATATCTCTGAAAGGCTGGAGTCCAAATGAACCATGCAAATAGGCAAAAGATATTTCTTTGTGTTTTAAAAGAACTGATGTAATTTTTTGTTTTATTCTCTCAATTTCTTCGGGAGTCAATTCAAATCTCTGCACCATCACGCTAAAGATAGCATAGGTAAAATAGATTTACAAGAATTTTAGAATAATCCAATTCGTAGTTGACTTAAAAATTTGAAAGTGCTATTTTCATTTTAAAATGAAAAAGAAGTTTTTAGAATTGCTGAAAGACAGGGTTCTTCTCTGTGATGGTGCAATGGGCACCATGCTATATAATAAAGGAGTTTATCTCAATAGCTGTTTTGACGAGTTGAATCTTTCCAATCCAGAACTTGTGAAAAAAATTCATCAGGAATATGTGGATTGTGATGTGGATATAATTGAAACAAATACATTTGGTGCAAATCATTATAAATTAAAAAAATTCGGTCTTGAGAAAAAAGTAAAGGAAATCAATATTGCTGGTGCAAAAATAGCGCGAGAAATTGCGAAGGATAAAGTTTTTGTTGCTGGTTCCATAGGACCTCTTGGATTGAAAATTGAACCATGGGGACCGACCTCTTTTGAAGAAGCTAAGGAAGCCTTTTATGAACAAGCCTCTGCATTGCTGGAAGGAGGAGTTGATTTATTCATTCTTGAAACATTTTCAGATGTCAATGAAATACATCAGGCAATAAAAGCAGTAAAAAGGCTCTGTGACCTGCCTGTTATAGCTCAGATGACCATTGAGGAAGATGGAAACAGTTTATATGGAACTTCTCCCGAAGTGTTCACGAGAAGACTTGAAGAATGGGGAGCAGATGTAATTGGAGTGAATTGCAGTGTTGGAC
>CAZWBN010000122.1:4581-5801 GCA_964632095.1 uncultured Clostridia bacterium
AGAAGACTTGAAGAATGGGGAGCAGATGTAATTGGAGTGAATTGCAGTGTTGGACCTGCTGCTACCTTAGCATGTATTGAGAGAATGGTTAAGGTTACAGATAAGCCACTCTCTGCAATGCCAAATGCAGGTGTTCCAAGAAATGTTGAGGGAAGAAATATTTACTTATGCTCACCCGAATATTTAGCAGAGTATGCAAAGAGATTTATCCTGACAGGAGTGAAGATTGTTGGAGGATGCTGTGGAACAACTCCTGCTCATATTAGAGCAGTGAGAAGAGCAATCAGAGCTCTTCAGCCTGAGAGAAAAGTATTTCCGAAAATTGAAATAAAGGAAATTGAGAAAAAGCCAGAAATAAAGCCTGTAGAAAGAAGGGAAAAATCGCAGCTTGCAAGGAAACTCTGTGATAAGAAGTTTGTAATAAGTGTTGAAATTGTTCCTCCAAGGGGTTTTGACCCCTCACCTGCTCTTGAAAAGGTAAAATGGTTGAAAGAGATGGGAATAGATTGTGTGAATATACCGGATGGTCCGAGAGCAAGTGCACGCATGAGTGCAATGTCCTTAGCAGTGATAATAGAAAATAAAGCAGGAATTGAAACAATATTGCATTATACCTGTAGAGACAGGAATCTTCTTGGTATGCAATCTGACTTGCTTGGAGCATATGCTCAGGGTTTGAAAAATATCCTTGTTATTACAGGAGACCCTCCTAAAATGGGAGATTATCCTGATGCAACAGCAGTTTTTGATGTTGATTCAATCGGACTCTGCAATCTTGTGAATGCTCTGAACATGGGTTTTGACCTTGGAGGAAAAGCACTTAAGAAACCCACTGGTTTTCATCTTGGAGTTGGAGCAAATCCAGGAGCAATAAATTTAGATTATGAGATAAGGCGTTTTGAGTATAAAGTGGAGGCTGGAGCTGAATTTGCAATCACCCAGCCTGTATTTGACATTAAATTACTGGAAAATTTTCTCAAGAGAATTTCTCATTGCAGAATTCCAATCATTGCTGGAATCTGGCCCCTTGCAAGTTTGCAAAATGCAGAATTTATGAATAATGAGGTTCCTGGTGCAAGAGTTCCTCCTGAAATCATGGATAGAATGAGAAAAGCAAATGAAAAAGGAAGCGAATTTGCCCGCCAGGAAGGAATCGCAATTGCCCAAGAAGTCCTCTCTGAAATCAAAGACATGGTCGAAGGAGTCCAGATCAGCCCGCC
>CAZWBN010000123.1:0-5793 GCA_964632095.1 uncultured Clostridia bacterium
ACTGTCAATATCTAATCAAATTTCATAAGATAAACTTTCATAATTCGTTTGGCGCATTTAAGAACGGTTTCCATTTCTTCCTTGCTCAAAAATTCAAGTTTATATTCTGATTTCACATATAAGTTGAATAGTTTTCTAAAGGTATTTGCAATCTCTTTTCCCAAATGCTCTTCTGCAAGAGGCAAAAGCACCTTTACTTTGCTTGAATATCCAACTCCTTTCATTGCAAGTGCTATCTGAATTGCATGTTTTGAAGCTACAAAGCACATGTCCACTGGAGTAAATTCAGGATTATTTCTGAATATCTCCTCTGCTATTTTAACTTTCGATTTCTCAAATTCCTCTGACTTTTTAAAAAATTCTTTATATTTTTCTGATGGTGGTGTGGAATTTATACTTAAATCTATATCTCCATATATAACAACTCCTTCTCTTTTTACTGCTGTAAAAAGGGGAAGTTTCTCCTTTCTAAAATCTTCAATTGAAGCTGGAATTATTGTTATGCTTCTCTCCTCACTTCCTCTCTCTATAATTTCATATAATTTTCTTCTTGTTTTATTATCAACTTTTCTAAATATTGCAATTAAGTCTATATCTGAATCTTCCTTAGCTGTTCCTTTTGCCCATGAACCATATAGTATTACGCATTTTAAATTTTCCTTAAATTCTGCTTTTAAAATTTTTATAAGAGTTTTTAATAGTGAGGCAATTCTATTAACCAAAGTTAACCTTTCAAATCTAAATTATTTACTTTTTTTATTTTTCAATTATCTCAAAGCATCCAAATCCCAGGGAATTTTTTGCTCCAATACCAGAGTCATAAGCAAGAAGAAGAAGTTCTTTTGTCCCTTTTAAAAGGTAATTTCCCATCCAACCTTTTATTATAAATCCTTTGTATTTTATAATCTTTTCATTCTCTTTTTTATAGGTTAATGGGATAATATCGAATTCTTTATCTGGGGATTCTCCTCCATGAAGAGTTTTATATTTTCTTATTAAATTGTTTTTTATTTGCGAGGAGAATTCCTTTTCTTTTGGATTATAAAAATAGGTCTTCTTTTTTCCTTCTTCTGTTTTTAAAGTGGAATAGATTGTCACTGGCGAAAGCATTTTAATTTTTATTTCATCCTTATCTTTTAGCCTAGGTTTAAAACCAACACTTATGGAATTGAGATATAAGGAATTATTACCAATTTTAATTTCCTTTGCTCTTATTAAGTGTTTTACAAGACTTCTTAAAATTTTTTCCAGAGGAGATGAAATAACAATTCTCAATGGAGAAGTAAATTCAATATCTCTTCCTTTTATCCTTGCTTTGCTTATAATTCTTGAAAAGGTAAAAAACTTGAACTTTCTTTTTTCAAATTTATATCCTTCATCATGAAGAAAGGAGGCTATTGCTTTATCAAGATTGCTGTAAATAAATCCTTGAATTAGCTCATTGTAATGGATTGGTAATAAAACGGGCGACTCAGAAGAAAATTCAAGAATTATTCTCATTTTTTTCTTTTTTCTCTAATATCATGATTTAATTCCGTTTTCAATTTAAAAATTCTTGCTTGTAAATTAGATTTTTGATATTAAAAAGGAGTAATTAATGATTTGTTTTTTAGCAATCATAATAGGATATTTAATTGGTTCTCTCTCCCCTTCCTACATAATTGGAAGATTAATAAGAAATATTGACATTAGGCAATATGGAGATGGAAATGCTGGGACAGTCAACACCTACAAAGTTTTAGGCTTTGTCCCAGCTTTTTTCACAGCCCTAATTGATGTCAACAAAGGTTTATTATCAATTTTTATTGCCAAAAAATTAGGTGCTGACTCGATATGTTGCAGTGTTGCTGGTCTGAGTGCAATAATTGGTCATGCCTTTCCTTTCTATCTTAAATTTAGAGGAGGACAGGGCGTAGCTACTGCTGTTGGGATGCTTCTTTATTATTTGTTTTTTATTTTGAAAAATGGCTGGTTAAATTTAAGCACTCTCTTCATCTTAGCAATTGTAGTTCTATCATTTTTTTACATAACAAAAAAGGGAGAAATGGTTGGCTTGGTTGTCTTGCCAATATTTAGCATTCTTTTATTTCTGAATGCACCCGTTAATCGTATAATAATTTTTACAACAATAATTATAATTTATATTATTTCGATTGCTCTTTTAAATCTTTTGAAAACAGGTTTTCTCAAGTTAAATTTAGAACCCGATAAAGGAAAACACTATATTCCATGGCGTTTGCTTCTAAGACCTGCTGCTATCTCTCTTGTTTATTTTCATTTAACTAAGGGAAGAAAATTTTCTCTGTATCTTGTAGGCTGTGTTGCTTTATTTTTTCTTTTAATAGACTTGACAAGATTGATTTATAGAAGATTTAACATTATTTTATTTAAGGCAAAAGAAATTTATAAAAGTAAAGAATATAAAAAATTTTCCTCAATTACTTTATTTTTAATCGCGTGCTTTTTATCCTTTCTTCTTTTTGAGGAAAATATCGCCTCTTTAGCAGTAACTTTTATAATATTCGGGGATTTTTTCAGCAAATACTTCGGGATGAGATTTGGAAGAATTAAAGTTTTCGATAAAACGCTTGAAGGAAGTATAGCATTTTTCAATGCATGTTTAGTAAGTGGTTTTATTCTTTTAAAATTTATTAATTTTTCTTTCCCTGTGTTTATGATTGGCGCATTCATAGCTACAACAATGGAGGTTCTACCTCTCGGAATTGATGACAATTTCAGTGTTTCGATAGTTAGTGCTTCTGTTATGTATATTTTAAAAGGTTTGCTTTATTAATTTGTTGTCTAAAATAAAATTTTTTGCTAATAATAATTAGCAATAGAACTAATGAAGATAATACTTTACACAATAGTCTTCATTATCGGCGGATATATTACTGGTGCTATACCTTTTTCTTACTTAGCTGGATATCTATCAAAGGGAATTGATGTGAGAAAAGTTGGATCAAGAAATGTAGGTGGAGCGAATGTTTTTTTGCATGCGGGACCTATTGCAGGAGTGATTGCAATAATTCTGGATTTATTAAAAGGACTGCCTTTTGTCATTCTGGCTAAAAATTTAAAATTACCTGTAATTTCACTTTTTTTAATCGCCTCAGCCGCAGTTGCAGGTCATAATTGGTCTGTATTTCTTAAATTTTCAGGTGGTCAAGGTCTGGGAACAAGTGCTGGTCTCTTGTTTTACTTTTTACCAAAAGAATTTCTAATATCTGCAATTATAGGAATAATATTTGGTTTTTTAAGTCCAATTTTTAAACTTAAAGGATGGTTTTCCTCCAAAATTCATTTTGGTGCATTAATAGGAATTCCTCTGGTTATAGTCCTTCCATGGTTTTTTAAGAATCCAATGAACATAAAAATATGCCCTTTATTTATTATTTTCCCTGTGGGTGTAAAGCAAATACATTTGATTATTAAAAAGGAAAGTAGGCAAAAATGAGTGATCAACATACAGAAATATCTCCGTATCTTTTTAAAGAAATGATTACTGCTGCATATCAAGTTCTTGAAGCTGAAAAAGAGTATATAAATTCTTTAAATGTATTCCCTGTCCCAGACGGAGACACTGGAACAAATATGACTTTAACTATCCGGGGAGCTGTAGAAGCATTGGAGAATTGCTCCTGTTCCAATATTTCTGAAATTTCAGAGCTAATAGCTGATAATTGCATGCTAAGTGCAAGAGGAAATTCGGGAATGATATTAGCAAATTTCTTTAAGGGATTTGCTGAGAGTTTAAAATTTATCGAAAAGCTTGACATAAATAATTTAGCAAAAGCAATTGTTAGAGGAGTCCAAACAGCTTATGAGGCTGTTAGAAATCCAGTGGAAGGGACTATACTTACTGTAATGAATGCAGTTGCAAAAAAAGTAAAAGAAATTTCTCCAAAGGAAAGTTTAACTTCATTTTTTGAAAAAATATTAGAAACAGCTATTCAGGTTCAGAAAAAGACCCCAGAACTTTTACCTCAATTAAAAAAGGCAGGAGTAGTGGATGCTGGGGGAGAAGGTTTTGTTAGCATATTAAAAGCTTTTACTTTTGTTGTAAAAGGAAAAAAAATAGAATTTTCAAAGAAGAAAAGCATCCAAAAATTAAATTCTGTTTGGAGCGAATCTCCAAATTATAAATTTTCTCTCGAATTTTATATTGAGGGGAAATCACTTTCTACTGAGAAAATGAGTTCTAAATTAGCAAATTATGGCAATTCTCTTGTAGTTACAAAAGTAAAAGATAGGGTTCGAGTTCACATTCATACAAATTCCCCTGAAAAAGTAAAGGAAGTTTCTTCATCTTTTGGAAAATTTAGTCTCGTTTGTGAAGACGATATGATAGCTCAACAAAAGAGATTTTTGCAACAGGGTATAATTGGAATCTTAGTTATATCGCCTGGTGAAGGTTTTACAAAAATCTTTTTTGAAAATGGAGGAGATGCTGTAATTACTTTTTCAAGGTCTAAACCCTCTGTTAAAGAAATTGTAGAAGCCTGCGAAAAGTTAAATTCAAATTCAATTATTATTATTCCGAATGACCCGGATATTATACCCACTGCACTTGAGGCAAGTAAGTTATCTTCGAAGCAAGTTGAAGTATTAACAACAAACTCACCTGTTGAAGGAATATCTGCATTACTTTCCTTTGATAGAGAATTTTCTTTATCAGAAAATTTAGAAATGATGAAAGAAACAATATCTCAGGTTAAAAGCGGGAAAATTGCTAAGGCAATAAGAGAAACAAAATTTTCTGATGTTTATATTAAAAAGGGAGATTTCATTGGAATTTTTGATAATGAAATACAAGCAAAAGGAGAAAGATTGGAAGAAGTCCTTATAAAACTACTATCTAAGATGATTTCTCCAGAAAACGAAGTAATTATGCTCTATAGAGGAAAATATGTGAAAAAGAAAAAATTCGAAAATTTAAAAGAAATTGTAAAATCAAATTTCCCCGATAAAGAAATTCAGTTTTATTATGGAGGTCAACTTTTCTATCATTTAATCGCCGGAGTTTATTGATGAGTAAAGTTAAAATTGTTGTAGATTCAATTTCTACAATTCCATGGGAAAAAGCTAAAGAATTGGGAATAGAATTAGTCCCTTATTATGTAAATTTTGAAGATGAAAGTATAAAAGAGGGTCCCGAATTTAATCTGGAAGCTTTTTATCGAAAGTTAAGAAAAACCAAAACCTGGCCAACTACTTCTCATCCAACATATCAGGATATAGAGGAAATATTCTCTCGTTTGGAAAAGGAAACAAAGGAGATTATCTATCTCGTGGTTTCTCCAAAATGGACAGAAACATATAATATTGCTTATCAAGTAAGAAAAAAATTTAAAAATATGAGAATTGAATTGTGTGATATAGGAGCTGCTTTAGGGAAATTGGGTTTAATAGCCCTTGAAGCCAACAAAATGGCTAACGAGGGTAAATCCATAGATGAAATAATAGAACATATCTTTTATTTAAATAAAAGAAGTGAATTATTTATAGTGCTCGATACTTTAAAATATCTGGCAAAAGGAGGAAGAATTGGAAAAGTAAAAGCTTTGCTTGGCTCAACTCTTCCCATCAAACCGATTATTACAACTAAAGAAGGAGTTGCAGTCCCTGCAGGAAAAGTTCTATCTCATAAACAAGCTTTAAACTGGATAATAAATAGGATTAAATCTGATTTAAAGAAATTTAAAGCAAGTAAAATAAAATGCTTCATTGAAGATGTGGATAATAAAGAAATGGCAAATCTTTTAAAATCAAAAGTAATGGAGAATTTTAAAT
>CAZWBN010000124.1:0-5707 GCA_964632095.1 uncultured Clostridia bacterium
CTATGCCAAGGAATACCCACAGGAGCACATGCAACATTTAATTGAACAGTAGGAGTTATTCTACTAACTTCTGCTACATCTGTTGACCCTCCTCTCTGGTCAGTAATAATTTTGAAGGGCTCAACTTTCTGTTTCAAACCTTTTTCTTCTTTCCCACAGGATTTCTGTATTTCTTTTGCAAAATCAATTTCTTCCTGAGTAAATTTCGGAGCCCCAATTTTTTCAAGATTTTTTTGCATTACCTCTGAGCCAGTAATATTTGGTAAAAGACTGTGAACAGCGGTTATAAATTCAACTTTATATTTGGTATTAGTCATCAATGAAGCTCCCTTTGCAATATTGAGCACTTTTTTGTAAATCTCGTCAACATTTTTCCTGTTAATATCTCTTACATAATACCAGACTTCTGCAAAATCAGGAACTACATTTGGAGCCCTTCCTCCATTTAAAATTACATAATGTATCCTGGCTGTTGGGTGTATATGTTCTCTAAGAAAATTTACTCCAATATCCATTAATTCAACCGCATCAAGAGCACTTCTTCCATTCCAAGGATCTGAGGCGCCATGCGCAGTATGTCCATAAAATAATACTTTGAAATTATTCATTGCAAGACTTGAGCCAGTATTTACTCTTGTTGAAGTGCTTGGGTGCCATACAATTGCTGCTGATAAATCATCAAAAACTCCTTCTCTTGCCATAAAAGTTTTTCCCACAACTGTTTCCTCAGCAGGGCAACCAAAAAGTTTAATAGTTCCAGGAATATTATACTTTTCCATTACATATTTTATTGCAAGAGCTGCTCCCAAACTCGCTGTTCCAAAGAGATTATGTCCACAACCATGACCAGGAGCTCCAGGAACCAGAGGTTCCTTCTTTGTCAAAACCTTCTGGGATAATCCAGGAAGAGCATCATATTCAGCTAAAATGCCAATTATCGGTTTTTCTTCACCATAAGTTGCTACAAAAGCTGTTGGCATACCAGCAACACCCTTTTCGACTTTAAAGCCAGCCCTCTCCAGCGTCTCAATTAGAAGTTGAGAGGATTTATATTCTTTAAGGGCTGTCTCAGCATATTCCCATATTTTATCACTTATTTCGATTAGAAGATTCTGATTTTTATCTACCCAATTAATTGCAAGTTCCTTTTGTTTTTCTACTTTTTTCTTTGCGAAAATCGAATTATTGAATCCAAAAACCATTAATAAAACAAATAACCAGACTAAAAAATTATTCCTTTTCATTTTTCTGCTCCTTTAAAATAAATTCATCATTAAAAATACATATCACCATTAACCAAAATTCTCAAGAAATTAAAATGAATAATCATTGACAGAGAGTTTTTATGATGTTACATAGTTTATAAAATGAAAAACCTTTTTTATAAATTCTTATTAATTATATTTCTATCATCCCTTTCCTTTGCTATTGACTATTATGTTTCTCCGAGCGGAAGTAATTCAAATCCTGGGACAAAGGAGAAACCATGGAAAACTATTCAATAATGTGACTTTTCCTTTAAAAGGAAGAAAAAAGGAACCCAGAGAAGATAAATTGATTTTTCACATTTTAGACATTAAATCCAGCATCTTTTTAAAATCTTTTGTTTTCAACATCTTCTTCATCTGAAAATATTGCTTTAACAATTGATTTACCTCTTGAACGCTTCTCCCGCTCCCCTTCGCTATTCTCAATCTCCTTTTTCCATTTATTATTTTTGGATTTTCCCTTTCCTTCATTGTCATTGAATTAATAATAGCCTCATAATGAATTATTTTTTTATCATCTACATTGATTTTTTCTAAATTTTTAAAAGGACCAATGGATGGAAAAAATTTAATTAAACTGGAAAGAGAACCCAATTTCCTTAATTGAACTAACTGCTTTCTAAAATCTTCAAGGGTAAAATCCTGTTTTTTCATCTTTTTAGCCAGTTCTTCAGCCTTTTCTATCTCAATTTTCTCCATTGCTTTTTCAACCAGGGTCACAACATCTCCAAAACCCAGAATCCTTGAAGCAAGTCTCTCGGGATGAAAAACTTCTAACTGTTCAAACTTCTCCCCTACTCCTATAAATTTTATTGGTTTTCCCGTAACAGAAACGATTGACAGAGCCGCCCCTCCACGAGCATCTCCATCCAGTTTGGTTAAAATTATGGAGTCAATTCCCACTTTTTCCTCAAAAACCTGTGCGCTTCTAACAGCATCCTGTCCTGTAAGGGCATCCCCAACATATATTGTCTCCGTTGGTTTTAAGAGCTCCTTAACCAGAAAAAGTTCTTCCATTAACTCTTTATCTATATGAAGTCTTCCTGCAGTATCAATTATAACAGGGTCAAAATAGTTGGATTTCGCATAATTTATTAAATTCTCGATTATAGTTTTTAAATTTTTATCTGTATCAACTGGATAGAAATTAATTCCTGTTAAATTGGCAATTTTCTTTAATTGCTCTTGAGCTGCTGGTCTTTTTAAGTCAAGGGAAGCAAGTAAAGGTTTTTTATTCCTCTTTAAAAACCATTTAGCCAGTTTTCCACAGGTAGTTGTTTTCCCTGAACCCTGCAATCCCACCAGAAGATATATTGATGGAATCTGGTTTGAATAATTCAATGAACAGGATTTACTGCCCAAGAGCTCAGTAAGCTCATCTTTTACAATTTTTATTACCTGCTGTCCAGGTGTTATGCTTTCAATTACTTCCTGATTAAGAGCCTTCTGTTTTACCCTTTCAATAAAATTTTTGACAATTTTATAATTTACATCTGCCTCCAGGAGAGCAATTTTAATCTGATGAAGAGTTTCATTCATATTTTTTTCTGTTATTTTCCCTTCGCCCTTAATGAATTTTGCAATTTGTTGAAGTCTTGAAGAAAGCTGTTCTAACATTTGAATTTTCATTGTAATTGAACTTCAATAATCAGTCAAATTCAGTAAAATGTTTGAAGTTTTAATTTGACTCTTCTTTAAATAAAGGACTATAATTGTCTTAACATGACCAATAAAGAACTTGAATCTTTAATTACTGAAGCTTTAAAAGAAGATATTCCTCAAAGAGATATAACATCTGAAAGTATTATCCCTGAAGACCATATTTCTAAAGCTCATATACTGGCAAAAGAGGAGGGAGTATTAGCAGGTCTGGATGTTGCATTAATGGTTTTTCAATGTATTGACCCTTCTCTTCGTTTCCAGAAAAAATTCAAAGATGGAGATGAATTTAAAAAAGGCGATATTCTTGCTGCTTTGGAAGGAAAAACAATTTCAATTCTTAAAGGAGAAAGAGTCGCCTTGAATTTCCTTCAAAGATTATCCGGAATTGCTACTCTTACCCGAAAATTCGTGGAAGCTGTAAAAGGAACCAGTACAAAAATACTCGATACTCGAAAAACAACCCCTGGTTTAAGAAAATTGGAGAAATATGCTGTGAGAATGGGAGGTGGAATGAATCACAGGATAAGTTTATCAGATATGGTGTTAATCAAAGATAATCATTTAGCAGTAATTGGAAGTATTAAAGAAGCGATTGAAAGGGCAAGAGAAAAAGTTGATAAAGAAATAAAAATAGAAGTTGAAGTAAAAAATATTGAGGAATTAAAAGAAGCAATTGAGGCAGGAGCAGATATTGTAATGTTAGATAATATGAATATTTCAGAAATAAAAAAGGCAGTAAAAATAGCAAAGGGTAAAGTCCCTCTTGAAGTTTCTGGAAAAGTCAATCTCGATAATGTAAAAAAAATTGCACGGACAGGTGTGGATTTTATTTCAATTGGCATGCTTACTCATTCATATAAATCAATTGATATAAGTCTTGAAATTGTGAGGGAAATTTAAATGAAAGAAAATGTAAGGCTTGAAACAGATGTTCTTATTATAGGATGTGGAATTGCTGGAGGAAGTGCTGCACTTGAACTTGCAAAACAGGGCTTAAAAGTATTAATTGTAACGCGGGAAAAAGATGTTCATCAATCAAATACATATCTTGCACAGGGAGGAATAGTCACCCTTGGTGAAGACGACTCCCTTGAATTATTGATTAAAGATATAATTGAAACTGGTGATGAAATCTGTGACCCAAAGGCAGTGCAAATTCTTGTAAAAGAAGGAAAAGATTTAGTAGAAAAAATACTCATGAAAGAATTAAAGGTTCCATTTTCAAGAAAAGTAAATGGCTCACTGGATTATGCGCAGGAAGCGGGTCATTCAAGGAGAAGAATTCTTCATGTCAAAGATGCTACAGGAAAAAGCATAGAAGAAAGATTGATAGCTAATTTAAAAAAATATAAAAATATAAAATTTCTCGCAAATCATACCGCCATTGACCTTTTAACAATTCCCCATCATTCATTAAATCCACTGGCAATCTATCAAGAGCCACAATGCATTGGCGCATATGTCCTTGATAATGAAGAAGGAAAGGTCAAAACTATTTTTGCACCATATACCATTCTGGCAACAGGTGGACTTGGAAGAATTTATCTTCATACAAGCAATCCAGAAGGTGCAAGAGGTGATGGATATGCAATGGCATATCGAGCTGGAGCAAGATTAATGAATATGGAATATATTCAGTTTCATCCTACTTCTCTTTTCCATAGAAATGCGGAAAGATTTTTAATTTCAGAAACATTAAGAGGAGAAGGTGCACGCCTGAAAAACAAAGATGGAGAATTATTTATGGAAAAGTACAGTCCACAGGGAGACCTTGCTCCCCGTGATGAAGTTACAAGAGCAATTTATGAAGAAATGATTGAAAGAGGAGATAGCTATGTTTTACTTGATTTAGCTTCCTATACAAAGGTGAATATTAAAGAGAGATTTCCCACAATATATGAAACTTGTTTGAAATATGGAATTGATATTACAAAGGAACCGATTCCAGTGGTTCCAGCAGCCCATTATTGTTGTGGAGGAGTGGTGGTAGATGAATGGGGAAGAAGTTCTCTCAAAAATCTTTTTGCAATCGGAGAGGTATCCTGCACAGGAGTTCACGGAGCTAATCGTTTGGCTTCAACCTCTCTCCTGGAAGGTCTGGTCTGGGGAACAAGAGCTGGAAAATTCATTGCAAATAATTTCAATCCCAAAAAATCTTATAAATCTTCAGATATTCCTGACTGGCGCTATCCAGAGGAGGAAGAAGAGGAAGACCCCGCGCTGATACATCAGGACTGGTTTTTTATTCGTTCCACAATGTGGAATTATGCTGGAATAATAAGAACACAAAAGAGACTTGAGAGAGCAAAAGCCGACCTCGAGTATCTTGAACACAGAATAGAAAAATTTTATAAAACAACAAGAATAAGTGACTCTTTGGTTGGGCTAAGGCATGGAATTAAAGTTGCTCTTTTAGTAACCTATGCTGCCTTAAAAAACAAAACCAGTCGGGGTGCTCATTACAGAAAAGATTAGTAATTCATATTCACTGGAAAAATTACAAAGTTAATCAATAAAAAATTCAAGGATAAAAAACTTGCATAATAATCTCACATCGAATCTGGAATATTCCGAGACTTAAAATCTATTTCATGGATAATGGAAGAATCTATCACAGTAATTTACACCTCCGAGGTGTAAATATATAAATTAAATGAAAATTGCTCTCAAATATACTCCAATAAAATCTTGGGAAATTAAAAACTCAAAGAAATGGCAAAGAAATATGAGTCCATATTCCATCTGGACATTTAAAAAACTTAAAATTTTATGGCGCC
>CAZWBN010000125.1:0-5703 GCA_964632095.1 uncultured Clostridia bacterium
ATAGCTTGATATAGAAGTTGTCAGATTCAAGCTGATAATACTTTTTATACGGCCTCTTAATCTTCTAACAAATTTTTGGGCCTCATGTTTTTCTAATTGAAAGGATTTAACAATAGATATTGAGTAAAAGGTTTCTTGAAGAATATCAGAGACTAATGCAATTTTCTCTTGCACTTCATTCGACTTTCTTCTTATTTTTCCCGAAAAGAAATGGATAGAATAAATAAAAAAAGGTAGAATAGTTATGGAAATTATAGCTAATTTCCAGTGAAATATAAAAATAATTGTTACTCCAACAAGAAAAGTCATGCTATCTCTAAAAAAGTTAAGTAAGGTACCAGCTAAAAGTCCTCTGAGATTTGAAACATCACTGCTTATTCGTGACATAAGATACCCAGTTTTTGATTCTTTAAAGAAAGATAGACTTAATCTTTGAATATGCTGAAACAATTTAAGCTGAATATCAAAAAGGACTTTCTCTCTAAATAGAGTTAAAAGATATCCACTTAAAAGGTCAGAGATACCTTTAATAATCATAAAACCAATTAATCCAAGAATAATCCAATTTAAAAGAACTATGTTTTTATTTGGTAAAATTTTATCAATAATGTGTCGAGTAACTAAAGGTAAAGGCAATTGAAGAAGAACACTTATTAACATGAAAATTCCAGCTAAAAAAGCTTGTTTCCATTGCGGTCTTAAGAAAAGAAAAAAGCGGGGAATATTTTTTAAGAAATTCCTTTGTTTTTTATTACTATCTAACATCATATCTAATAAAAAGATAATATGTAAATTGGAACAATACGATGTTTAAAAAAATTAAAATTCCGATATCAATTAAACTTTCTTTTCTAAAACTTCGTTGAAGTCCAATTTTATAAAATCTTGGAATCCCGGAGGAATCAATTTTCTGAGTAGAAACTGTTGGATAATCAAAACATGCATAAGGCAAATGAGGACTATTTTTATCTTTTTTATCGATTTTTATAATGAAGTCTTTTAATAATTCATGGTATTTTTTTACCTTTTTCCAGAAATATTTAAAATCATAAAAACCTACATTAGCTATACTTTCAACAGAAAATCTATATATTGAAACAAAAGAAATTCTACTTATTATTGAAATAAATATGCCTTGAGAAATCATATCATTTATAAACTTGTCAAATAATAAATTTTGATTATAGCGAATATCTCTTATAAAATCATTTCTTTTAGTAACTCGAGGATCAAATGGATTATCTATATATTCTTTTAATTCTTTTGGAGCAGCAAGAAAGGTTTGGGTATAAATTGTCTTTATTTCTTTCGATTTTTCTTCAATTGTAGGAATCGGTTTCATTTCAATACCTATTAGCTTTGCTAAAGAAGGTATAACTACTACCAAAATAATCCAAATAAGAATTAATAGAGTGATTGATGTCGAAGAGGAATGAGTAAGAGAAGAAATTAAAATACTAATAAGTAAAAAAACTGAGCTAAAGAAAAGGGACAATATAAATATTAGAACTAATTTGGTTATTGTTTCTATCCGAATTTCAATTATACCGAATGAATATACCACTATAAAATAAGACAAAAATCCTATTAATAGAATTAATGTTATAATTATCATTCTGCTTAAATATTTAGCGAGTAAAATTGAAGACCTGTTAATTGAATAAGAACATAACATAGATAAAGTTCTTTGCTCCTTTTCCTTAGATATTGAATCATATGTTATTATGATAACTAAGAGGCTAATAATGTATACAACAGTAAAAATTAAATCAATAGGTAAAAAATCCTTCAAAAATTTTGTTTTTCGCTTTAATGCCTCATTAGCAAAGTAAATCCTAAAAAAATCTAATGAAAATGAATTCAGTAGCTTTTCCTCAGCCCCGTTTACGAACACTTCAATTTGTTTTGGTTTTTTAACTACAATTTGTCTAAGATAAATTAAAGAGTCTAAGTAATGAATATTTTTTAGTTTATTTTCATTATTGGTTATAACTCTATTATATTCCTTTATCCTTCTTATGTGCTTCTTAGAAGATAGGTAACCTCCTGTGATTGAAATTAAAACTACAATTAGTAACGAAATAAGAATTTTAGGAGTTATAAGATGCTCTAATATTTCTTTTTTCAAAATCTCTTTCATATTGTTTTATCTAACATCATATCTTACAAAAGAAATATACGCTATTAAGAACAAGAATAAATTCAAAAATACTAAGTAAAGTATTTCTACTTTTCTGTCATTCAAAGCTTTCCATACAGAATTAAAAAAAGATGATGAAGAAAACCTTGGCATATCGCTTAAATCTAAGGGAGGATATTCTGAAAAGTCCATTAGAGAATAATTCTTTATTTTATAATTTCTTTCTAATCTATATTTTTTCTTAAATTCTTCATCACTAAGCAGCTCATCTTCTTTCTTTCGAGTAATAAAACTCAGACTGGAAAACCCTCCTTTAGAATTTATATAACTCAATATTTGTTGTCTATAAATACGAGCTTTTTTAAGAAAACTTTTAAATGCTTTGTAATCACTTCCTACTAAACCTGAAGAAAGGTTATCAAAAATACTCGCAGGAGATAAAAAAGAAAGGATTCTGTAAAATCTTGCCTGCTTTTCTAATTGATTTAAATAGTTCTCTAAAATTCTCCATTCCTTTTCAGCGTATTCTATCTTAAGAGGTTCAAGATAACTTGCAATTCTCTGATAATAATGCATAGTTTCTTTGGAGGCATCAACTATGCTGAATGTATCATTAGAGCGGAGAGTTTTCATTCCAATTTTTAAAATTTCTTTTGGAGGATTTAATTTTTTAAATAATTCATTCTGTTTCAAGTAATACTCTTTTCTTAATTCTTTAATTGAAGACATTAAAACATGCTCATTGGTTAATTGGATCCCTTCAGAAGCTAAATAGAGAGAGAAATTAGGAATAACTATTATTAATAAAAGCCATATAAAGAATAGAAAAGCAAGGGAGTGAGAAGAATGTTTAGTTTTGGAAGAAATAAAAAGAGCTAAAAGTCCAAAAATAGAAATATAAAAAAGAGAAAACAAAAAGAAAAAGAATATTCTTATTCCCTCTTCACTTGTTATACTCACAATCTTAGAACTATTTAATATTAATAAAGTAATTATAAAACTTACTATTAGGGGAATCGAAAGTATTGTCATTCCGCTTACATATTTTCCAAATAAAAGTTTACTCCTTTTTAGGTCATTAGAAAGTATTAATTTTAGAGTTCCCTTTTCTTTTTCTCCACAAACGCTATCAAAAAGCAATAGAAATGCAGAAATCGAGAAAAAAACAGTTATTAGGAATGAAAAGTCAAAAGAAGGGAAAGCATTTAATAGTGGATTATCTTTTGTAATTTTTGATAAGGAAATAGGTATTTTGCTGTAGTGGATATAAAGTTTTTCTCCGGTATTCTCATTAATTCCAGTATTCAAAATATTAAGAAGATTTGGTTTTTTATAAATAAAAGTCTCGATTTGAGAATAAACTTTAATCTCATTGAGTCTTTTTTCCTCTTCTGAAACAAGAAAATTAAACTTTTGTAATTCTTGTTCATAGTTTTTTATGAATATCAAGCTCTGAGCCACAAATAGTGCGACAGAGATTATAAATATGATTAGAAATCTTGAGGTCATTAGATTATCTAAAAAATCATTTTTTATTATGAACTTAATCATTTTTTTAATTTGCGATTAAAAATATAAATATAAGGAGAAAGGACATTTTTGTCAAAAGTTATTCTGAAAAAACCTATAATTGGCGTTAGGGAGGCTGCTTAAATATAAAGAGCCTCCCCATCATTCCTTTTTTAGTTTCTATTACAATTCCTTTTTATCACAACTACAACAACAAGTACCTCTATGAAGACCATCCGTGTAATAATTTGTGTTATCGTCGCAACCATCTGCAATTACTGCTGTCTCAGGAGATTCAATAAGAAGAGGAAACTCGATAGTGAATTTTCCATTTGCTAACATGCTTTTCACCTCCTTTCATTCATGGCTTATTACTTTTTATATTTTTAAATTGTTTGCATTCAAATGAGATTCTCCTATCCAAATAGACAATGGGTCAAACTTATCTCTATTTATAAGCATTAAATAAATATCTTCTTTTTTCTTTGAATCACAAACAGGCTTAAATAGATTTTTATTATAACTAATATTGTTTAATCTACATCCTCCAAAACAAAAATATTTTAAATCGCATTTAGAACATTCTTCGAGGTTTTCTACATTTGATGCAATTCTATCCTTTTCAATCTTTTTTATAATTTTCATTAACTCATCTTTTCTTACATTTCCGTACTTATGCATGGGAACAGCACAGGGAAATATATCTCCTGTGCATGAGATGGTAATATTCATCCCAAACCCACAGTTTCTCACTATTAGATTTGATTGAATTTTTCTCATTGCCTTTAATCTCTTTTTGTACAGTATTTTTAATATCTCTTGCATCTCTTTTTCAGCTATAGAATAATTTGCGAATCTAAAGGAATTATCTGCTCTTCCTACTGTTGTAGCGAATCCGAATTTCATTTCAATCCTATCTGTTTTAAACAACCTAACTAAATACTCTATATTTTCTTTTAAATCTTTTATATTTTGAGGCATTACTATAATGGCAAGCCTTAATTTAATTTTTGTATCCTTTAACAGATGAATGGCTCTAATTACTTTATTAAAAACTCCTTTTCCTCTTATTTTATCGTTAATCCGAGCTGTAGCACCATCCAAGCTTAGTTGGATAATATCAACAGATTCTGTTAATTTATTTACAATTTTCTCATTTCTAATTAAAGTTCCATTAGTGAATATTTCCACGATTAATCCTCTTTCTTTTGCTCTCTTCGTTAAAATAAAAATATCTGGACGAATTAAAGGTTCTCCCCCTGTAAATGTTACTTTCGTTTTATATAACTTTGAAAATTCATCAATCACTTTGACCCATTCTGATGTAGTTAATTCACCATCTTTGCTTTTTCCTGCATCCATATAGCAATGAATACATCTCAGGTTACATTTATTCGTTACATATAATTGGAGAAAAGGTTCGCTTCTAATCTCTTCTTTAATTATTGCATTTTCATAGAAACCTTTCTTTTCAATATTAATTAAAAAAGAATTTAATTCATTAATAATTTCATCCATTCTTAATTTCTTGGCTCTCATTATATTAATAGTTTCCTCAATACTATAGCCCTTTTTGAAACAATCCACGAAGATTTTCCCTACTTCATTCGTAGTAATCCAAGAAGCTTTCTCCGGAGCAATGAATAGGTGAGTACCATTAATTTTATGATGTGTCATCTTCTCAGGAAGCTCTATTCCCTTCTTGATATCAAACTCTTTTTTAGCTTGTACAATATTCACTTTTTCTGCCATTTTTTGTTCCTCCTTTCATTTCACACACAATCTATTAGCAAATTTCATGCCAATTTAATTAAAAATTGAAAGGGAGGTAAATTATTTAATATAAGTAAGTTAACTAAATTTTAAATAACAAAGAAAATTTCTAAAAATTAATTTTTAAGCTTAAAAATGGAGTCCGAGCATTATTTTTCTTTTATATTTTGTAAGTTATTGATATTTTCTTAATTATAAGAAATAAAAAATGGAGCCTGGACGCCATTTTTTTAAAAAAAATGTAGCTGAAGCGCCATTTTCTCTAAGGCTTTAAGTCATGA
>CAZWBN010000126.1:0-5629 GCA_964632095.1 uncultured Clostridia bacterium
TTTAGCATATAAAGGTTCACTAAAACTCGATATAACGGGTTATCCTGAGCCAACTCGTAATTCCACTATCTATTTCTGGAATGAATTTAGATTAATGAAGTATAAAATAATTATAAGAAAATTGAAAGAAAGCAAGAAAAGTTTTAACAGAAACAATTAAAATTTGACAATTTGCAAAATACACATTAAAATTGAAGAGCATTCATATTTTGAAATCTTCAATAAGGAGGCAAAAATGAAGATAACTTTAAGTGTCATTAAGGCAGATATAGGAAGTATAGGAGGTCATATTACTCCAAGTAAAGAACTAATTAATGAGGTTAAAAATTTTGTAAAAGAAAACGGAAAGGGGACAGTCATTGACTTATATGTGAGTTGTACAGGCGATGATGTTGCAATTTTGATGACGCATGAGAGAGGAAAACTCGATGAGAAAATTCATAAACTCGCATGGGACGCTTTCATGGCAGGAACAGAAGTTGCAAAGAAACAAGGATTATATGGAGCAGGACAAGATTTATTAGTAGAAGCATTCAGCGGGAATGTAAAAGGAATGGGTCCTGCTGTGGCAGAGCTTGAATTTGAAGAGAGGCCGAATGAACCTTTTATTTTCTTCGCTGCTGATAAAACAGACCCAGGAGCTTATAATCTTCCCTTTTACTTAGCCTTTGCAGACCCGATGTACTGTGCAGGTTTAATTCTTAGTCCAAAAATGGCAAAAGGATTTAAATTTACAATTATTGATGTTGAACACACTGAAAAGGACAAGTATATAGAACTAAATGCTCCTGAGGAGTTGTATGACCTTGCAGCTTTATTAAGAGATAACGAAAGATTTGTTATTGAACAAATTCACAGTAGAAGCAGTGGTGAACAAGCTGCAGCATTAAGTACTACTCGCTTACACAATATAGCAGGCAAATACACTGGAAAGGACGACCCTGTTGCACTCGTGAGAGTACAAGGAGAATTTCCTGCAACTGGAGAAGTTCTATCAGCCTTTGAAATTGGTCATTATGTGGCAGGATTTATGAGAGGAAGCCATACAGGACCTTTAATGCCTTGTAAACTTAATTCCACAATCTCTTATTTTGATGGTCCTCCCATAATAACAGGTGCTGCATTCTGTGTCCATGAAGGAAAATTCACTGGACCAGTTGATGTTTTTGACCATCCATTCTGGGATTATGTTAGAGATCGTATCGCACAAAAAGCAATTGAAATGAGAAGACAGGGCTTTTCTGGAGCAGCAATGCTTCCTTACAGTGAACTGGAATACGGTGGTATAGTTGAACGACTTGAAAGACTGGAAAAAAGATTTAAATTCAGAGAGTGAATGAAAAGAAAAAATCCTGTTCCCACAGTAGATATCATTATTGAAATAAAAAGAGATGATGGAAAGGAAGGAATTATTTTAATAGAGAGAAAAAATCCTCCATATGGCTGGGCATTACCAGGAGGATTTGTAGATTATGGAGAATCTTTAGAACAGGCAGCTGTAAGAGAGGCAAAAGAAGAAACTTCTTTAGATATTGAGTTAATCGAACAATTTCACACTTACTCGGAACCCGGAAGAGACCCCAGATTTCATACCATATCGACTGTTTTTATAGCCCGTGCATCAGGAAAACCCATCGCTAAAGATGACGCAAAAAATATTGGAATTTTTACAGAAGAAGAGATTAATTTTCCTTTAGCCTTTGACCATTCAAAAATAATAAAGGATTATTTTGAATATAAAAAAGGGAAGAAATAATTAGGAGAACACTAAATGAAAAATTATAAACTCAAAAAAATTTTTTCTATACTTTTATTTCTATCAATTATTCTATCAAGTACAGCTTTTACCTGTACAGTAGCAGTAGTTTCAGGAAAAGCGACTCCTGATGGGAAACCTCTCTTGTGGAAAAATAGGGATACAAGTGAACTTAGAAATAAAGTCGTATTCGTAAAAGGCAAAAAATATGAATTTATTGGAATAATTAATGTAAATGATAAAAAAGCTGAAAATATCTGGGCTGGAATTAATTCAAAAGGCTTAGCAATAATTAACGCCTTTTCACCTGATTTAATGCCTCCTGGAAGTGAAACAACAGAAAATGGCAAATTTATGAGACTTGTGCTTGAAACCTGTGCCACAGTTGAGGATGTAGAGAAATTTCTGCTCGAAACTAATGGCAAACGGATAGTTGCGTCAAATTTTGGTGTGATTGATGCTAAAGGGGGCGCTTGTTTTTTTGAAACGGGTGAGAAAAATTTCGTTAAGTTTGATGCAAATGATCCCCGTTTCGCACCTCAGGGCTTCATTGTAAGAACAAATTATGCTTTTACAGCAATTCCTGACCAGGGAGGAGGATATATTCGTTTCAATAGAGCCCAAAAACTATTTACTCGGGCAGCAGGCGAAAAGAAACTGGATTATAAATTTATATTAAGAGAGGCAAGTCGTGATTTAGTAAACGAAAAAATTTGTTCCTATCCCCTATCTCCTCAGTTCGCCCGGTACTGCGGAGAGGATGTATATATCCACACGAATGACACAATAAATAGGTATAAGACAGCCTGTGCAACTGTCTTTCATGGAGTAAAACCCGGGGAAGACCCTTCCCTTTCCACTATGTGGGTTATATTGGGGCAACCTATATGCGGTGTTGCAGTTCCTCTCTGGGTAAAGGCTAAAGCTGTCCCATATGAATTATCAGGCTCTCATTTAGCTCCACTTAATAAATTTTCCCTTGGACTGGCACTATATTTATATCCTGAACAGAGAGGGAATAATAGACAATATTTGAATGTGACAAGGTTGAAAAATTATAGAGGAAAAGGTGTTTTAACTATTTTATTTGAAATTGAAGACATGGTTTTCAAAAGAACAGAAAAAATTTTGAAAAAATGGAGAACCAATTCCCCAGATTTCAAGGAAGTTTTTAATTTTGAAAAAGAAATATGCAAACAGGTATATGAATTTTTACAAAAAAATTTTCCAATTATTCAAATGCATAATGAAAGGTAATTTTTGTGACTTATTTTAAAATCTCTCCTTTCAAAAGATATCCAGGAAATCCTATATTAAAAAAAGGAGATATACCATATCCAGTTAACACAGTATTTAATGCTGCAGCCTGCAAATACAATAATATGACATATCTCCTGCTCCGTGTTGAGGACAAAAGAGGAATTTCCCATTTAACTTTAGCTCGCAGTAAAAATGGTTTTGATTTTAAAGTTGACCCACACCCATTCATGACTCCCGCTGATTATGAACCCTATAAAACCTATGAAAAATTTGGAATAGAAGACCCGAGAATCACACATTTTGAGGATGGAACTTATTATATCCTTTATACTGCAAATTCTTATTATCGGCCGAGAATTGGTATTGCTCGAACTTATGACTTCGAGAAAGTTGAAAGAATCAGCCTTATATCAGAACCAATTAATAAAAATGCAGTTCTTTTTAGCGAGAAAATAAAGGGAAAATTTGCTCGCCTTGACCGTCCTGATGATGAAAGCATATGGATCAGCTACTCTCCTGATTTAGTTTATTGGGGTGATTCAAAAGTTCTTCTTTCTCCGAGAATGGGAAGATGGGACTGTCTTAAGCTCGGGGCTGCTACTCCTCCAATAAAGACTGAAAAAGGATGGTTGATTCTTTATCATGGAGTTCGCCCAACAGCTGCAGGTAGACTTTACCGTGTTGGGGGCGCTCTACTTGATTTAGAAAATCCAGAGAAGGTAATTGGAATTAGTGATGGATTCCTCCTTGGCCCGGAAGAGCCATATGAGAGAGTGGGTGATATAGGTAATGTGGTCTTCCCATGCGGGGCAATTGTAGAAAAAAATGAAGAATTAAAACTTTATTATGGAGCTGCTGACTCATGTATTGCTGTTGCGACGGCAAAGCTTTCAGAACTAATTGATTGCTGTTTATTTAAATTCAAGGAGGAATTCAGAAGATAATTAATGAGAATTGTTTTTGTCTCTTCTTATCCACCTCTTGAATGTGGAATCGCAACCTATTGTCAATATCTATCGAGAACAATAAAGGCTTTGGGAAATGAAGTTTATATTATATGCCATAAAGGAGGACAGGGAGAAGGAGTTTTCCCTTCTTTTGACTATAACGACCCTGCTCTTCATTTCAAGGCATATGAGATGATTATCCGGTTTACTCCCGATGTTGTCCATATCCAACATGAATACGGTCTTTACGGTCCTTACTGGGGGATAAATATTGTCCCTTTAATTCAATTATTGAGTCTTAATCGAATACCCGTGGTCACTACACTTCATTCAGTCTACCAGAAATGGAGACCTGAACAAAAAGTTATTGTAGATAACATAATTCGCTCATCGAATAAAGTTATAGTGCATGAGCCCTATCAATTGGAATCAATTAAAGCCAATATCAGTTCCTTTGATGCTAAAAAATTGAGCATTATCCCTCATGGAGCAAGAATTGTAAGGAGAATTGAAGGAGCAAAAAAAATGCTTGGACTTGCTCCATCTGACAAAGTTATTCTGCTTGTAGGCTACTCCAGACCTTCAAAAAACCTGGATTTAATAATCGATTTATTTCCATATATTTTAGAAAAAGTTCCTGAGGCTCGATTAGTAGTGGCTGGAAAAATAAGACAAAATGAGTATAGGAAATATCAAAAATATTTTTTAAATAAAATTAACCGCTCATCATGTGTAAATCGAATAACTATTTTAAAAGGTCAATTTCCTCAATCCATATTTGATAAAATTTTATCTGCTGCTGATGTTATTCCTCTCCCATATAAAATAACAGCGCAAAGTGGAATAATGGCTCATTGCCTGGCTTTTGGTGTGCCTCTTGTGTGTTCTGATAATCCTTCAATGCGAAGAATCATTGAAGAAAGTGGTGCAGGTTTCATAGCAAAAAATAAAAAAGAATTTATAGATTACATCGTTAAAATTCTTTCTGATTCAAAAACCCGAAATTCCATGAGAAAAAAAGCTTTGAAATATGTACAGGAAAAAATATCATGGGAAAAAATTGCAAGGAAGACCATCGAAATATACAATGAAGTAATAAAAGTTCCTCGTGGAAAGGCTAAATATATAAGGATTTAATTATCAGACTTTTATATATTTCTTTTTATTAAATTTTTCAGGTCTAACAAGAATCCAGTATTTAAGTGTTGGAAAATCACAATTATATATTTTCCATTTTTTATTTTCTTTTCTCCAGTAGAAGACCACTCTTTCAAGTTCTCTTATTCCACCAACAAGAATATAATGATAGCCTTCGTATCTTCCTATAACTCTTAAGCCGAATACAGAAATACCTTTCTTCTTTTCAACTTTAACATTGATTTCTTTTATCTCAATTTTAATTTTTTCGTAATTATTAAAAAAAATCTCACAATCTTGCCAGGCATCCTCTTTCCTATATTGATAATAATTAAAAGAAGAGGATAATTTATCGAGCACTCCTTCTACATTCTCTCTCTCAACAGATTTTTTTAAATCTTTTAAATTCCTTTTTATCTTCTGCTCAGGAGTATTGTACCAGGAGAAATAAATTATTATTACTACAATCAACAAAATCACAACTATGTTTTTACTCATTAAACACTCCAAAAAATTTTATTTTAATTTA
>CAZWBN010000127.1:0-5587 GCA_964632095.1 uncultured Clostridia bacterium
TATGTATTTCAGAGACATTGAATTTTGATCTAACACGTTTCCACCCTGCCTCCTTGTATTCTAAACTTCACCGAAATAGAGACTACCTGACCCTTTCTTATCTTTTTAACCTAACCCTTCTATTGGTTTTTCTTTATTATAGAAATCCCTTCATAGCCTTTTTGGTAAACTTCAATATTCTGAAGGGGAATACTCATTTTAATTACCCTATTCTCCTCATCTACCCATACATTCTGAGCAAACTGTGTCCCTATAGTCATAAAAAGTCTTTTTAGTTTTAAAGTCTTCTCTTTAAATTTAAAATTATCTTCTCCTTTATATTCAACTTTTACTGGTACTGAAGGGACAGCTGTAAATTGCTGTTTTTTTCCTTTTACAAAATCGTATTTCCTAACAAGAATATTTATATGATGAAAAACATTATTGGCAATAAGAACTATATTTTCCTGATTTGGAATCTCCTGTGTTGTTTTTTGTCCACCAATTTCATTTTGTATTTTAATTAATTTTTCAGTAAAAGTGAAAGTAGACTTTTGAGCTATTCCATTTACAACCGCATCAACTGTAAATTCTATTGGTTGAAGGTCCTTATTCAATTTCAAATAACTTTTTTGTTTAAGTTGAAGTTGAGGAATTGAAAGAATTGTCTCTCCAGATGCAATAACATTTTCGCCAATTTGTTTAATTTCATACTTCTCTGTTCCAATTTTATTCCCACCTTGTAAAATAACAAATTCTCCTTTCTCTGATTGAGCATTTAAAATTAAATTCATACTTAGAATTATTAATGAAATTAAAATGGTTTTTTGGAGTGCTTGCATTTAAAACCTCCTTTTAACGAAGATCATATCTCAAAAAACTAACATAGGCACTGATAAATAAAAAAATTAAATAAATAACTAAAATTGATATATCAATTAAAGATAATTTTAATGAATCTTTAAATGAAATTCCCGGATATTCGAATTTCGGCATATCACTTAAATCAAGCTTTTGCATTTGAACAATATTTTTCATCTTTTCATTTATATAATTAGTAAATTCTCTTTGATACTTATTAAGAGCTTTAATAAATCTTTGTTGTGCTGGAAAGCCTGTATCAGCTAAATTCATCACAGCAAAACTTAAACATGAAGTTGGCGAAATTCTCGCTATGTTTTTTGAAATTTTTAATTGAGTAAGAAGTTTTTTAGTGTAATCTTCCTCTACTTTTCTTGCTTCTCTTTCCCGTTTATTTAAATATTTTTTATTTAACTCACTTATCAATTCTGGGGTCATTTGTTCTCCAGGATGCTCTGCTATCCATTTTAATACCTCTTTATCCGCTTCCTTTTGAATATTCTGTAATATCATATCCTTTTTAGCCTCAATTTCGTAAGGAGAGGGAACAGGATAAAACTTTGTTCCAAGTAACATGCTTGTTGAAGGAATTAATATAACAAAAACAATCCAAACAAGAAGTGCAATAACCATTGTAGTTGAAGTGGTATTCGCTAAAGTGGAAATAAAAACTCCTAAAAAGAAAAACACAAGGACATAAAGGATATATACTGCAATGATTGTAAATAATCTTAAATATTCTTCCTTCCCAAATGAAAGCTCCGTAATAATTAATTGAACAAGTGAAATTCCTAAAAGAAGTGGTAGAATAAGTGATATTAGCAAAACTGAGATTCGCCCAATAGTTTTTCCTGATAAAAATATATATCTATAGAGTGAATTTGAAAAGCAAAGTCTTAGAGTGCCAAGTTCTTTTTCTCCTGAAACAATATCATGAGCCAGTAAAAGCCCTACAAGACTGAATACAATTTTCACTATTAGAGTTAAGTCAAGAAATTCAAATAAATTTAAAATTAAAGAAGTTCCAAAATCACTTTGAATTTTCGGGTCAGAAAACATATTTACTTTGGCAATTCTTCCTGCTTTCTGTTCAAGACCTGAAGCTATCAGGCTTAATTTTGAAGGAGCACGATGAATATTTATCCCAACTGCACCTAAAAATCCATAATTTGGCTGATTCTCTAAACTCCTCATCTGCAAAACAGTTGCGACCCTATCTTCTTTTAGTAATTTTTTATAATTTACGCCACCCATAAAAATAGTAAATAAAATCAGTAAAAAACAAATTAAAAGGGTTATCAAAAATTTATAGTTTAATAAACTATCAAGAATTTCTTTTAAAACTATGTTTTTAAGCATTTTTGAAATTATAATTTACTAATTCTACCACTTGTTCTCCTGCTATGCTTTTTACAAAAAGCTTTGGTTCACATCTATTATATAAAAAATATTGTTTCATTTCCTGAGGTAAATCACAAAGCTCAAGTTTTATCCGATAACATTCAAATTTCCCTGCTGGAACTTCAATTTCTTCTTCCCCTATCAATTCTACTGAAGCTGAAATTTGTTGAGCCGTAAGAACATTAAAAATCCTGAAATCGGTTTTAGAAAGATTTTCAAAATCGAGCGCTCGAAAGATATGAATTATTTCAGAATTATCATAGATCTCTCCTGAAATAGGAATTTTATGGTTAGCTTTCCCTTGAGGAGAAAGAGAAAATATTTTTACATTTCTACGAGAATACTCACCTTTAACATTTATATCTCCTTGTGGAGTGGATAGAGAAGATTCATAAATTATTGGTCTGAATGTATCCGCATTTATTTTAAGTTTTAACTCCTCTATAAAATCCATCGTAAACAATTGAGTAGTAGAGCGAATGTTAATAAATTTGATTTTATCTTCGCTTTTAATACCACTAAGCTCAAATTCCATTTTCCCAATTTCTTCCATTTCTCCCTCTTCATTTCTCATTCTTATTCTGTATTTTGTTTTCTCATTTTCTTTCCATGGTAGGGCAGTAAATTTTAAACCCATTTTAAGTCCCTCCTATATTGATAATTGAGAATACAATTTATTGTAAATTCCCTTTTTTTCTATTAATTCATTATGAGTTCCAACTTCTTTTATACTACCATCTTCTAAAACTACAATTTTATCCGCTAACTTAACAGTTGAAAGTCTATGAGCAATTATGATAACTGTCGCTTCCTTTCTCAATCTCAATATTGCCTCTTTTATCTTTTCTTCAGTTTCAAGGTCAATAAATGAGGTTGGTTCATCTAGTATTACTATTTTTGGATTTTTCAGAAAAATTCGTGCCAATGCAATTCTTTGTGCCTCCCCTCCAGATAATTTTACGCCTCTCTCCCCTACCTCTGTATTATATCCATCAGGAAGATCTATTATAAAATCGTGAGCATTTGCTTTTTTTGCTGCCATAACAATTTCTTCTTTAGAGACATTCTTATTCCCATAACAAATATTTTCTTTGATAGAACCACTAAAAACAAACAAATTCTGAAGAACTAAACCTATTTGATTCCTATATGATTTTAAATCAACATCTCTAAGGTCATATCCATCTATAAGAATCTTTCCTTTCAAAGGGTCATAAAATCTCATTAAAAGTCTACATAAAGTTGTTTTCCCTACACCACTTTTTCCTACTAATGCCACTATACTCTTTGGAGGAATTTCGAGGTTAATATTATTTAATATCAAATGCTTAGGAGAGTAACCAAAAGATACTTTGTCAAAAATTATTTTTCCATTAATAGAACCTAAAATAATTGCATTCTTTTTTTCTTTTATTTTTGGTTTTATATTATAAAATTCGAGAAATCTTCTAAGACTTGCTCTTACATCCTGAAAACTAAGAACTGTATTAGTCATTCGTGATATAGGCGGAAAAAGTATGCTTCCAAGAAGTAAAAATGCCATTAATGTACCTATGGTCATCCTCCCCTTTATTACTTGCATTCCTCCAAACCAAAGAATTCCAAAAGACCATATATTATTTACTAAATTTACTGTTGTCCCAGAAAACTTGGTTAAAAGAAAATATCTTATTGAAATTTTAATTAATTCATGAAGTTTTTTGTGAAATTTAATTTGTTCTCTTTTCTCACAACCTGAAACCTTGATTAGCTCTATTCCCGAAAAATGTTCTATCCCATAAGAAGAAAGTTCTTCTGATTTTCTTTTAGTTAATTTTGAGTATTTCAAAAGAGGTTTGCGGAATTTTATAATTACAAAAATCTGTAAACAAAAAACTAAAAAAACAAAGAGAGCAAGTTTTAAATTCCAATAAAGCATTACGCTCCCAACAATAATAATGAATAGAATATCTAAAACTAAATTTATTGGCATTGTAGAAAAAGAGTCTTCTATTACATCTGTATCATAAAATAGGCGATACATTATTTCTCCTGTCTTCTTACCTGAAAAAAAATCAAGAGAAAGGGATTGGAGTTTTTTAAAAAAATCAAATTTTATTTCAAGGTTAATTTTCTGAAAAACCTTAATAAGAAGATAATTAGCACTTATATCAGTAAATGAAAATAAAATTAATATTCCAATCATTAGGAAAAGCATTTTTGTTAAAAGCGCTGGATTCTTACCAAGAAGAACTTCATCAAGTAGAAATCTTGTCAAAAAAGGAGTTGCTAAAGAAAAAACAGCAAAAAGAAGAGAAATGAAAAATCCAATTATAATTTTATTTCTATACTTCCACGTATATTTCTTGAAAATTTTAAAATATAATTTAAAATCTTGAAGCATACTTATTATCAATTAAGTCAAAGCTAAAAGTATTGATATTCTTATGAAGATTCATAAGAGTATTATGAGAAGTGATTTTATTAAGTAAGTTCCTAATTCTTGGTAATTTCCAAACTTTATGTAGCCCTGCTCTCCAGTACTCAATCAATCTATGTTTTCTTATATTTCCAACTTTTATCTGAAAATGTGGCGAGAGAATCAGTGACCCATCCGCTTTTATTTCAATCCCATAGAAAAAATCTTTTTGAGGAAATATAAAAAGATGATTCATTGGGTCATAAAATTCCACTTTTATTTTGTAGTTCCCATTAGAATTTATTTTATTTATAATTCTCCATATCTCTCTATATTGATATTGTGTTGGCAAAAGCTCTTTCATAAATTTTTCTGCAGTCCCGATTATCAACATTGGACGAATATACAAAGCTGGAACATTAATTTTTTCTAATAATAATATAGTTTTCCCTAATTCTTTTATATTAAATTTAGTAGCTACAAATGAAGCCTCGTAAATGGGAAAATTAATCTTCTTAAGATTCTTTAATGCTTCTAATGCTCTATAAAAGGAGCCTTTTTTTCTCCTTAAATGCTCGTGAGTTTCAGGAGTAGCTCCGTCTATACTTACTTCAATATCTGAAACCCCTGAATCTTTTAATTCTTTTACTGTTCTCTCATCTAAAAAATATCCATTGGTCACCAAACTTACTCTTATACCTTTATTCGATAATTGCTTTGCACAGCTTAGAAGTAATTTTTTTCTCAATAAAGGTTCTCCCCCCGAAAAACAGAGATTAAAAGGTTTTATATCTTTTATTTCTTCCATTAACTCTAAAACTTCTTTATCACTTAACTCCTTTTCTCTTAAATTCTCTCCACTACGGTTAAAACAATGAAGACACCGAAAATTACATTTATTAGTTATGTTAAAAACTATCTCTAATGGACCTTTTAAAATCGTCATTT
>CAZWBN010000128.1:0-5553 GCA_964632095.1 uncultured Clostridia bacterium
ATACTTGACATTACATATTTTTTTAATTAAATTTAATACAAACTAAGACAGTTTAGAAGAGGTTTTAAGTGATAAAATTTAAAAAGAGTAAGCAATTGGTTGGTTTGGACATTGGTTCTTATTCAATTAAAGCAGTGGAGTTAAAACCTAAGGGGAAAAATAAAGGATTCGAATTGTCAAGAATTGGATACGAAACACTTCCTCATGAGAGCATAATTGAAGGTGTAATTATGGACTCAACTGTTGTAATTGATGCCATTAACCGACTATTTGAAAGAAATAATATAAAAAATAATAATATAGCCCTTTCTCTCTCAGGAAGTGGAGTAATAATTAAGAAAATTTCCCTCCCTTATCTTACTCCTGAGGAACTGGAAGAATCCATATTATGGGAAGCAAAACAACACATCGCTTTTCCTTTAGATGAAGTCACAATCGATTATGTAATTTTAGAAACCCCTGAAGCAGAAGAGCAGAGGAAAATGGATGTTTTAATAGTTGCAGTTAAAAAAGAAAAAATTAATAGTTATAGAAGCGTTATAACTCAAGCGGGAAAAAACTTAGAAGTCATAGAAGTAGATGCCTTTGCCCTTCAAAATTCTCTGGAAGCAAATTATGAAGACTATAGAAACTGGAGAATTGCTTTAATAAACATTGGTTCTGATCTAACAACTATAAATGTCATAGAAAAGGGATTCCCTATTTTTGTTAGGGAATTCACAATGGGAGGGAATTATCTTACCCAGAATATACAAAAAGAATTCAATTTGAATTATGATGAAGCCGAGCAATTGAAAAGAGGAATAACAGTAAAAGAAATATCCTATTCTGATGCAAAACCAGTAATTGATGCTAATTTAAAGGATTTAAAAGAAGAAATTGATAAAACGTTCGCCTTTCTTGACTCCCAGAAAATTATGAAAGGTAAAATCGAAAAAATAATTCTAAGTGGAGGGACAGCGAAACTTTCAGGAATTGCTGATTATTTCAGAGACGAATTTAAAATTGATATAGAAATCTTAAATCCATTTAGAAATATTGATTATGACCCGCGAAAATTCGACCCTTTTTATACAGTGGAAATGGCTCCATTATTTGGAATTGCCTTAGGTTCAGCTTTAAGAAAAATTGGAGAATAAGAAATGATAAAAATAAATTTATTAAGACCTCAGAAAAAAGAGGTTATAAGACCCGGGGAAGAAATAGAAGAAGTTATCAGACCAGAGGTAAGAAAGGAAGCTAAAAATTACTTTGTTTATATAATCTTAATTGCAATAATTGCAATTGGAGGCATGTTTTATTTCCAAAATAGAGCGATAAATCACGAAAAGAAATTATTGGAAAGAGCGAGAGAAGAAAAGAGAAAACTTGCACATATTGTTAAAGACCTGGAAGAATTACAGAAGAAAAAATTGCTCGTGGAAAGAAGAATTGAACTTATTAATAATTTAAGAGCAAAACAAGAAGCTCCTGTAATAATGATGGATGAATTGAGCAAAAATTTACCTGATTGGGTCTGGCTTACTTCTCTAAAATTTAAATCCAATAGAATAGAGATAAAAGGAAGAGCTCTTTCTAATAATTTGATTGCAGATTACATTACTAATCTGAACAGGAGCCCTTATTTCACAAATGTTAATTTAATCGATTCAACTCAAAAAAGGATAAAAGGAGAAGTTATTTTAGAATTTACTTTAACTTCTGAATTCAATTATCAGCCTTATTCAGAAGAAAAAAAAGCGCAAGGAAAGTAAAATGAGAAATTTACCATGGTATGGGTATATAATAATTACGCTTTTAATTTTTGGTTTATTTTATCTTTTCTATTACAAACCAAAAAATGAAGAACTTAATAGTTTAAGAAGAGAAAGAATATCATTAGAGAGAGATATACGAAAAGCTAAAGCACAAAAAAAACAATTAGACAAACTCAAGGCTGAACTCAAAGATTTAAATATGAAACTTGAAGAGCTTTCACAAATTATCCCGGAGAAAAAGGAGATTGACGCTATTCTTAGGAGGATTCAACAGTTAGCATCAGATTCTCGTCTTACAATTATTAAATTTGCTCCAAAGGGTGAAACCGAGCAAGAATATTATTTAGAATGGCCAATTTCAATGAAATTAAATGGTAACTATCACAACTTAGGCATATTCTTTGACCATTTAAGTAGATTTTCAAGACTCTTTAATGTGGAAAACATCACAATATCTGCATTAAGAAATCAGACAGAAACCAATACAATTACTGTTGATTGTATAGCAAAAACTTATATCTTCAAGGAAAAAATTCCACAGACTCCAGAAAAAGAAAAGAAAAGAGGATAATAATATGAGAAAATTAATGATTTTATTGATTTGTACTTTATTATTAACAAACTTTCTCCTTTTACAGGAAAAACCAACTGAAAATAAAAAAGAAGAAATAAAAGTAAAAAAATTCTTTTATAATCCTGCTGGTAGAAGAGATCCCTTTAGAGACCTTATAAGTGGACAGGTTTTTGAAGAAAAACCTAAAAAACCTGGGCGGGAAGGTTTATCTGTAGAAGAAATTACTCTTGTAGGGGTAGCAAAAGTAAAGGGTGAATACATAGCAATTGTAAATGGTCCTGATGGATTTCCCTATTTCGTTAAAAAAGGGGATCGATTCTATGATGGATATGTTCTTTCAATAGATGAGAATAAAATTATATTGAGAAAACAATTGCCAAGACCTATAGATAGAAAAAAGTACAAAGATATAGTAAAAAAATTGGAATCAGATTAGGAGGATTGAAATGAATTTAAAAGTAAAAATAATAATTTTATTTATATTAATGGGAAGTGTTTCCCTTATAACTTATGCTCAGCAAAAAACGACTCCAATTGAAATTCTGAATGTTTATTCTTCAGTCCAAGCGAATAAAACAAAAATAATTTTTCAAACCTCATCTCTTATCCCTTTACCCACAGTATATAATTCAAAAAATGACCCTCAAATTCTAATTATTGAATTTGATAATGCAAAGATTCATACTCCAAAAAAAGATTATTCCATTCAATCCTCTTGTGTATCCAATGTTAAAATCTATTCGACTTCACTTACTTCAGGAAAAGCTGAAATAAAGATGTCATCACCTACCCCCTATCGGATATATACGACGCCAAATAGTCTAATCGTGGAATTTAAACACGAAAATCCAATATCAAGAAGTGAGCCTCCTATTAAGCCCGCTAAAACAATTGCCGAAAAGAAAGAGAAAAAAGCTTCATTAAATCCGTTAAATTCGTCTATAAAGAAACCTAATATAGAGAAAATTAAATATTTACAGAGTGTCAAAATTGAAAAAAATGAAAAAAATCTAAGGACTGTATTGGTTTTGAATAATGAAGCTTCCTATGAATATTTTGAATTAAAGAAACCCAAAAGAATTGTTTTCGACCTATTTAATGTAATAAACAAATCAAAACCTTCATACCCGATTAATGAATTCGGTCTTGTGAGAATAAGGACTGCTCAATATCAATCTAATCCAGAAAAAATCACCCGTGTTGTTTTTGATGTAAAGAAAAAACTCGAGTATAAAGTCAAAAAGGAAGGCAATTACATAATAATTGATTTTTATGGTAATAACGGCGATATCTCTGAACAGAGCAAAAAAACTTCTATTAAACCTGTTGAAAAAACTATAATACCTGAAGTAAAAAAGAATAAACCTGCGAAAAAAGAAACTCCTAAAGAAAGTCAAAATAAAACACCCCAAAAAGTAGAAGAGGTTTTCAAACCAAAAACAATTGCGAGTGAGGAAACTAAGTATAAAGGTGAAAGAGTAACCCTTAAATTTAAGGATGCTGATTTAAGAGATGTCGTTATTTTCTTAGCTAATATAGCTGGTTTAAATGTAGTTTTTGACCCAGGTGTTTCTGGAAAGGTAACCTGTGATTTTGTTGAAGTACCATGGGATCAGGCTTTAGAAATAATTCTAAAATCAAATAAACTTGGAATGGTACTTGAAGGAAATGTTTTAAGAATTGCAACCCCTGAAACCTTAGCAAGGGAGGAAGAACAAGCACGGAGATTGCGTGAAGCTAAAGAGCTCGCAGGCCCAATAAAAGTTCTCACAAGAACATTATCCTATGCAAGAGTTAAAGAGGTCCAACCTATACTTGAAAAGCAATTATCTCCAAGAGGAGAAATAATTATAGATGAGAGAAGCAATACACTAATAATTTCTGATACACCAGATAGGGTGGAAATTATAGAAAAACTCATAGAAACTCTTGATGTCCCTAATCCTCAAGTGAGTATTGAAGCAAGAATTGTAGAAGCAACTTCTAATTTTGCCCGAAATTTAGGAATCCAATGGGGTTTTAGAGCAATTGCAGATGCATATTATGGAAATCAAACTTCTCTACAGTTTCCCAATAGTGTTTTGGTGGATGGGTCCAAAATTTCAGGAATTTTAGCGAAAGGATTAGAAGGCCCATTAGGTGGTTATGCAATTAATCTACCTGCTCCTGTATTTGATTCTGCAATGGGAATTTCTTTTGGTAATGTTTTGGATACTTTTAGACTCGACATGGCTCTTTCAGCTCTGGAAACCTCAGGAGAAGGGCGTATAATTTCAGCCCCAAAGATAACAACTCAAAACAATATGGAAGCAGAAATAATCCAAGGAAGACAGATTCCTGTCCAAACTGTTGCAAATTTCACCGTTACAACGAGATATGTAAATGCAGCATTAGAATTAAGGGTAACCCCACAAATTACCGCAGAAGGAACAATTATTATGAAAATCGAAATTAGAAACAATGCAGCAGATTTTGCAAATTTAGTTAATGGAATCCCTCCAATAATCACCCAGAGCGCAAGCACTACTGTTATGGTAAAGGATGGTGGAACAGCAGTTATTGGAGGTATCTACAGGATGGAAGATACTATAAGTAGAAGCAGAGTTCCTCTCCTTCATAAAATTCCAATAATAGGAAATCTATTCAAGTCATTCTCCAGGACAAGACAGAATAGGGAGCTTTTAATTTTCATAACACCAAGAATTGTGAGAGGATAGGAGGGAAAAATGAGAAAATATTTACTTTTTCCTTTAACTTATATATTAATTTTCATACTGAGTTTTTCAATTTCCTGTAACAAAATAGAAAATGATACGAGGTCAAATAGTATTCTCATCATAAAATCCATAAAAGCAATAAACTGGGAAGAAGAAGAGGCAGATGTATTATTCTCTGATGTAATTGTTGAAAAAGAGGACAGCTCATATATCCAATCAGACCTGGCGGTTGTTGAATTAACCGCTGAACTAATGAACCCTACTCCAGGACTTGAATCATCAATTTATAACAACATTATGATTGATAGATACATTGTCCACTTTGAACGAAGTGATGGAAAAAATACACCAGGAGTAGATGTTCCCTATCCCATTGAAGGAAATCTTTCTGCTCTTGTTGAAATAGGAAGTTCGGTTAAAGTTTCTTTTGTAGTTGTAACCATAAACGCAAAAAGAGAGCCACCTTTAGTGAATTTAGTTGATGGAAATGAACCTGAGATAAAAG
>CAZWBN010000129.1:0-5460 GCA_964632095.1 uncultured Clostridia bacterium
ATTCTTATTAAAGAGACAATTCTATCGATTTTTTTCTTTTCATATCCCAAAGAAATAAGTTCCTGAGGCGGTTTTCTTCTGTCAATTAGTTGATATAAAATCTCATCTATTTCAGAATAAGTAATTCCTATTTCCCCTTCATCTGTCTGGTCTTCCCATAATCCAGCGGATGGAGTCTTTTTGATTATTTTCTCTGGTACTCCTAAATGTTCAGCAAGTTGGAAAATTTGAGTTTTATAAAGGTCTCCCAGAGGGTTTATTGCCCATGCTAAATCTCCATGAATTGTCCCATATCCCAATAGAAGCTCAGTCTTATTACTTGTCCCAATGACAAGTGCATTTTCACGAGCAGAAAAGTCATATAATATAGACATTCTTTCCCGAGCCATTTTATTACCAATTAATATCTTATTTTCAGTAGGATATTTTTCGAAATAAATATCAATCATTGGAGAAATATCAATGATTTTATAAGAAATTCTTAGTTTCTCAGCTATTTCTTTTGCATCCTCAACATCTTTTTTATTTAAATCTTTATATGGCAATATCAATGCAAAAACATTTTTCTCCCCAAGAGCTTCCTTAGCTAAATAACAGCAGACCGTGGAATCCAGACCTCCTGATAGACCTATTATCCCTCGATAAAACCCAAATTTTTGTAATTCTTCTCTAATGAAACGGACTAAAATTCGCTTCACCAATTCACAGTTTATCTTCATCACTGGAGTTACTCCTTTTCCTTTGCACTCAAAATTTTTTTCAACTCTTTTAATATTAATTCTGGGCTATCATCTCTTTTGTAAGGAGCCACAATTCGAGCATTTCTTACTTCATTAAGGTTAATTTCCTCAGTAAAGATTTCTTCATCTACATAATCAGCTTTTCTAAGGAGTTTTCCAAATGGGTTGCAAATGAAAGAACCGCCTCCAAAGCATAGTCCTTCTTCAAATCCGACCCTATTACAATAAATTACAAAACTCGTTAAAAGACGGGCAACATCTTCTCCGTGGCATTCCCAGAATCTAGCACTTTCAAAATATTCTTTATCAGAGATTCCTCTCACAGGACTATTGCTTACAACTACAACAATTTCAGCTCCGCCCACAAAAAGAATATAAGAAGTTGGAAAGTGAAGAAAATCCCGACATATAAGTATTCCAAAATTTCCTAAATCAGTTGATACAACCTCAAATTTATTTCCACTTGCAAAAAAACGAGCTTCTTCAAAGATTCCATAGTTTGGTAGAAAGACCTTTCTATGAATATGAATAATTTTTCCTTTATTGAAAAAAGCAGCTGAATTGTAAAAAATGCCCTTTTCTTTTTCTTCTACAAATCCAATAATAAAAGAAATCTCTTTGCTAATTTTTTTTAATTCGTCAAAATAATGATTATTTTCTATTTGGATGGCAACTTCTGGAATCAAATCCTGTAAAGAATAGCCCGTTAAACTCAATTCAGGAAAAACAACCAAATCTGTCTTATCCTTCCTCGCATTTTCCAGTATGTCCAGATGAATTTGAAAATTTTTCTCTATGTCTCCCAGCTTAGGAGCAATTTGTGCAACCATTACTTTCATTTTATACCCCTAAATATCATATTTATTATTTAAATTCAATTAAACTTTTACTCCCTTTTCTCCTCTCTTCCTAATTGGTTTAGCTGGGACACCGACTGAAACAGCATATTCTGGAAGAGAATTTACAACAACAGCTCCTGCCCCAACAACACTCCCTTTTCCTATTTTTACTCCATCGAGAACAGTAACAGATGCTCCTAACCAAACATCTTCTTCTATTTCAATTCCTCCCTTTGAAATAGAGGGCTGGAACATGATTGGTTTTGATAGATCTTCAAAACTGTGATTTCCTCCAGCAACCAGATAACAGTGCCCGGCTAAAAAACAGTATTTTCCCAAAGAAATTTTGGTTTCAGACAGGAGAGAACAATTAGCTGAAATATTACAATAATCATCTATATATATTGAGCCTTCTTTACAGCTTAAAATAGCGTTTCTTCCAATATATGCATTCTTACCTATAATTATTCCTTCATTTTCTTCTCCCTTAGCATCCAGAACAACATTGTCATCAATGAAAGTATTGTCTCCAATAGAGATTTTATGGGGATGCCGAATTGTGATATTTCGTCCAAAAACAACTCCTTTGCCAACCTCTTTAAATAAAAGGGGATAGAAAATTTTCCTTAAAAGGAATCCGAATGCTCCTGGAATCCAAGAAAATAGGAGAATAATTAATTCATATTTCAGAAGAAATATAAAATCTTTTTTGCCTAAAAAAAGTTCAAAATATTTTTGTTTTATAGACTTCCTTTTGTCAATTAAAACTTTCTGAGTGCTTCCTTTTTCTATCTTTTTCATGTTTCCATAGTAAGAAATTTTTTATTCAAATTCAAGAATTCCTAATTAGCCGGGTCTGAAACTTTCTTTATATACAGTAACTTTATTTATTCTTTCTTTTACTGGTAAAACTCCAATTCCGGGGCCATTCGGAACTTTAATTGTTCCTCGCTCTGTTATTTCCACCTGAGGTTCAATAATATCTTGAGAATAATATCTTTTGCTTGCAGATATATCATTAGGTAATTTAAAATTCGGAAGGCTTGCAAGATGGATGTTATGTGCTCTCCCTATTCCTGATTCAAGCATACCTCCACACCAAACTGGAATTGAGTTTTGCATACAAAAATCATGAATTTTTTTTGCTTCTATTATTCCTCCCACTCGTCCAACTTTGATATTAATTATTTTAAAACTCCCTATTTTAAAGCCCTGTTCAGAATCTTGATAGCAAGTAATACTTTCATCAAGGCAAATTGGAGTATTTAGTTCTTTTTGTAACTGGGCATGGTCCCACAAAGATGGGGCAGGAAAAGGCTGTTCTATCATTATTAAATTAAAATCATCAAATTTTTTTAGATGCTCTTTGTCTTTTAAAGAGTAAGCACCATTTGCATCTACTGATAAGGGAATATTAGGAAAACTTTTTCTTACTATTTTCAAAATCTCTAAATCCCAACCTGGTTTTACTTTGAGTTTAATTCTCTGATATCCGAGTTCCAAAAAATTTTCTATTCTTGATAAAAGCTGATTAACCGAATCCTGAATTCCAATGCTTACACCACTCGGTATTTCATTCTTTTCTCCTCCATATAATTTCCATAAGGGCAGACCTTTCTGTTTGGCATTTAAATCCCATAAAGCTAATTCAAGACCTGCTTTTGCCATGTTATGACCTTTAAATCTTGAAATTTCAGTATTAAACCTTTCAGGAGAGTTGATTGATTTCTCAAATATAAGAGGTATAAAAATGTCTTTTAGAACATGCCATGCTGTTTTATTTGTCTCATAACTATATAATGGTAATTTATTTGCAACTACTTCTCCCCATCCTTCTAATCCATCCCCGACTATTCTAATTAATATAAATTCCTTTTCTGTTTCTCTTCCAAAACTTGTTTCAAAGAAATGAACAAGCGGCATTTTAACTAAGTAAAGTTCAATCTCTTCAATTTTCATTTTTTATCCTTGATTTCCGAATTTAAACTTATTCCTTTTTTCTTAGCCAATTTGTTATAAAAGCTAATTGTTTTATCAACCATTGATTTTATGCTAAATTTTTCTTGAACCAATTTATAGCCTTCTTCACCCATTTTTCTGCCCCAATCTCTATTTTTATATAATTTTAATATAGCTTCTGCCAGAGCTTTTGGATTGCGAGGTGGAACAAGAAACCCGGTGACTTCGTTTTTTACCGCTTCAGGAATCCCTCCCGTAGAGGTTGCAACCACTGGTAATTTACATGCCATTGCATCTAAGATAGAACTCCCGAGTCCTTCCAGATAAGAGGAAAGCACAAAGAGGTCAAGGGAATGTAAGATTTGAGGTATATCTTTCCTGAATCCAAGGAAAAAGACCACATTCCTTGTGTTTAATTTCTTTGCTTTTTTTGTTAATTCCATTTTTAATGGTCCTTCACCTACAATTATTATTTTAATCTTATCCGTTTTTTCTTTTATAATTTGAGATGCTTCAATTAAATACTTATGACCTTTATGGTCAGCTAAATGCGCAACTATTCCTACTAAGTAATCATCGTTAGAGAAGCCCAGTTCTTTCCTTAAATAGTTCTTGTCAAATTTTTGTTCAAATTGGGAAAAATCTGTACCTGGATGAATCACTTCAATTGATTTATTATTAATAATTCCTTCTTCAATTAAAACTTTTTTTATTCCATTTGATATGGCTATTATTCCATCTACTCCTTTTGAATATTTAATTTTTGAGAGGAAATGTTTTTTTAGAGGAAAATCGACTCTACGGGATAGAACTTTTATGGGAGTTTTAGCAATATGAGCAGCCACAGAACCTACTGCAAGAGAATGAGCGTCGTGGAAATGAACTATGGTAGCTTTTTCTTTTCTTAAATAATAAGCAATTTTTACAATTGCAAATAAATCAAATTCATTTCTTATTTTAACTTTAATAACTGGAATATTTCTTTTTTTAGCTTCTTGATAAAGAGGGCAATCTGGCTGAGTAATTAACCTTACAAAATATCTTCTTTTAACAAGTTCTTCGGTCAGATAAAGGACTTGCCTTTGCCCTCCCCTCCATTCTTTTCCTGCATCAATGTGGAAAAGTTTCAATCTTTTCTCCTTTTTTCCATATTTCTTTTAATTTTACATATCTTGTAAATATATAATAACCATTTAGCACTGAAATGACAAAACCTGCAAATCCATCGAGAAATCCGAGTTTAAAAATATAGGATTTAAAAAATCTACACAAAGGATAGAAGATAAAATGATACCATCTTGCTTTTTTTCCATTTTCATAGAGTTTTCTTGCTCCCAAGGAAGAATATTTATTTATTCGAGATAAATGTTCTTCTATGTTTTTATAGGAAAAATGATATACAGGATTTTTCAATTTTTTCACTTTACCTGTGAAAACAAGTTTTTCATGAATAAATTTTCCTTCCCATTTTGCCATTTGTTTTTTGAATAATCTAACTTTGCGGTCTGGATACCAGCCACTATGGTATATCCATCGATTCAGATAATATGTAAGCCTTGGAATAGAGAAGCCATCGCAATCAGGTTCTTTGCTCTTTAAATCTAAAATCTCTTTTTTTAATTCAGGAGAGACTCTTTCGTCAGCATCAATGTTTAGAATCCAGGGGTAGGAAGCCTTTTCCAGAGCAAAATTTCTTTGTTCTGCATAATCTTTCCATTTTTTTTGGTATACTTTTACAGGATATTTTTTTGCAATCTTTACAGTATTATCTTGGCTAAAACTATCTATTATTACTATTTCGTCAGCTACTTCAAGGACACTTTTAATTGCCCCTTCAATTTTTTCTTCTTCATTAAAAGTAATAATTGTAACTGAGATTTTCATTGTTCAAATATTACCATAATTTTTGAGATATTAGCAAG
>CAZWBN010000130.1:0-3072 GCA_964632095.1 uncultured Clostridia bacterium
TTCAGTTTTGATTACTTTTAATCTAATTTATTTCCTTAAAATCTCAATAAACTTCCTAACCTTGGGAGGATTAGCTCTTGGTTTTGGTCTATTTGTGGATAATTCTGTTGTGGTTTTTGAAAATATCTGGAGGCTAAGGGAACAAGGGCTCAATCCCCGTGAAGCCACTATAAAAGGGGCAAAGGAAGTTTTTTTACCTGTTTTAGCTTCCACTCTAACCACTGTAAGCGTGTTCTTTTCTTTCGCTTATTTTCAGGGGAGGCTTAAAATTTATTACTTACCTCTTGCCATTGTAATTTCCTCTGCTTTAATGGCTTCCTTATTCGTTTCATTTACATTAATTCCTTCTCTGAGCATTAAAATTCTTCCTAAAGCAAAAGTGAAAAAACCTGAAAAATTCCGGAATTATTATGAAAAATTTATAAGGGTTATAATCAAGCATCCAATTATAACAATTTTAATTGTAGCAGGAATTTTTTATGGAAGTTACAAATGGTTCAGGAAAGAAGTAAGTTTCGGAAGTTTCTTTAGATGGGAAATTAAGGAAAGACTTATAGTATATATCACCATGCCCCCTGGAACCGAACTGGAGAAAACAGATGCTGTTGTAAGGAAGTTTGAGGAAAAGGTTCTTGAAAAACCCTATGAAAAGGAAATGAACACCACTGTTACTCCTGAAAGAGCTTATATTGAGATAACTTTTCCTCCAGAAATCGAAAATTCCTATCGCCCATATGTTCTAAAGGAAGAATTGATATCCCTTGCAACAAATTTTGCAGGGGTAGGAATAGGAATTTATGGATTTGACCCCCAGGGATATTATAGCAGTCTTTATACAGGGACATATTATGGTTCAAGAATTAAAATTTTGGGGTATAATTTTAAGAAATTGAATGAGATTACATCTTCCCTTGAAAAGACTTTAAAAAGAAATCCAAGAATAAAAGAAGTAAAAATCGTCTCTGATAAATATGGCTGGGCAAGAATTGATTATTATGAATATATTCTGAAAATTGATAGGGATAAACTCCAAAAATATAAGATTGATTTAAATGAGTTATTTTATCATTTAGGAGCCTCCCTGAGAGGGAGAATCTCAGGGCAAAAGATTAAACTTAAAGGAAAAGAGTTAATGCTTTCAATAAAACTTTCGGAAGCTGAAAAAATGGATTTAAAAAGCCTTGAAAATTTGCTCATAAGAGCTTCATCCGGTGAATATTTCCGATTAAAAGAAATTTCTACAATTGAAGAAAAACCTATCTCTGGTTCAATTGACAGGGAAGACCAGCAGTATATGCAAATCGTAATGTGGGAATACAGAGGACCCTATAAAGCAGCAGAAAGGTATCAGAAGGCTATATTTAATAGCCTCAGACTACCCCCTGGCTTTTCTGCAACGATGGAACAGGAATGGCGTCTGACAGAAGAGGAAAAAAGTCAGTTGACCTTTGCAATAATTTTTTCATTAATTATAATTTATATGATTCTCGCTTCTCTATATGAATCCTTTGTGCACCCGTTTTTTATTCTTCTTGCTGTTCCCCTTGCATTAATTGGTGTATTTATAGCTTTTATTATTGCTGATTATCCTTTTGATTCTTCCGCATATATAGGGGTAATTTTATTAGGAGGAATTGTTGTTAATAATTCCATCCTTCTGGTTGACCATATAAACTTAAGAAGAAAGCAGGGATTAGATATTAAAGAAGCAGTAGTAAAAGGAGCAAGAGAAAGAGTTAGACCGATTTTCATGACTGCAACCACAACTATTTTAGGGATGTTTCCTCTCCTTTTAATTAAAATAGAGGAGGCTGGAAGAAATATATGGTCTTCTCTTGCCCTTGCAACTATTGGAGGATTGATCAGTTCAACTCTTTTTATACTGATTATAATTCCTATCCTTTATTTTCATGGAGAAAAAATAAATCCATTTCTCAGGAAAAAGATTTCAGAAATAATTATTTCCTGGAAAAATTTCAAGTGACAGATTTTGTCAATTGAGTAACAGATTTTGTTAACCTCATACCTTTAATTTTTCTCCTTTAAACATTATTATATTGAAAATAAATATTTTACAAAAGACTAAAATTGGCACAATTTTTGCATGTAATTATATGCCATGAATAAAAAAGTTCTTCTGGTTGATTTTGAAGGAAATAATTTCAACTCACTAAAAGATAACTTAGAAGAGAGAAAATTTGCAGTAATTCATGTTAATGACGGTTTAAATGCCCTTGAAAAATTCGTAAAGGAAAATCCTGATTTAGTCATCCTCCATTCAGAATTGCCTCAAGTTCATGCTTTTTATTTCTGTAGAAAGGTTAGAGATGAATTTAAAAGGGAAACTCCGATAATTATAATTTCTGAGAATTATTCAAAGCAGGTGGAAGAAGAAGCAATTGATAAATTTAAAATTTCTTGCTTTTTCTCCCCCTCCCACAGAGAAGAAGAGATCATATCGAAAATTATGCCAATATTAAATGGAAATAAACCCTCTTCTGAAAAAAAATCCTTTCAATATGATAATCTTCATCATCAATCAGAAGAACAAATTGAACTCTCGCCTGTAGATGTAATAGAAATTGTTGTAAATGGTAAAGGAGAAAAAGTAAATTCTCAAGATTTGTTCGGGGACATAATTGAAGAATTACTCTCTTCTTAAAATTTTCTAATAATGTACTATGAAAAAGATTTAGTTATTTTTAGACCCAGCCTCTAATTTTCATTGCTTTTGCTACGTTTCGATACAGCTATGAAATGCTCTTGTCATAATTTTAAAGCGATATCAAAAAAGTAGAGTAGAAAAGACTACTGCTTTTATAAATCTTTAATCAGCTTTCAAGAATCTTTTCTGCCTCTTCTTTATCAGTTTCCATAATATAACGAATTCCACTTATTTCCGCTGCTTCTTTTGTAATTGCTGCAATATCATCGCGACTTATATATTCAAGGGAGAATTTCCTGTTACCAGCCATTAGTTGTTTCAATCCCTGATTCAATCTTTTCAAATAGGTGTAAAGACCTATTGCTCCAGGAGGAACTTTCTTAAAGTCCTCACCAAGTTCTCTCTTT
>CAZWBN010000130.1:3172-5426 GCA_964632095.1 uncultured Clostridia bacterium
TTTACAAAACTTTCTTCATCAACCATTCCAAGCCTTGAATGTCTTTCAAATTCTTTAAAGGCACCTTTTTCAAAAGCTTTTATTACCATAGACATCTATAAGAGAAATTTGGAGTCTTTGAGCAACTGCTATAATTATTTCTTCTGGCAAAAAATTTGGATATAATTTCTTTTGTGAGTAATTTTTAAAAAGATTGAGAAATAGGTAAAATAAAAAGAGCGCTCAAACAATGTTTGGGCTCTAAAATATAAAGCGGTGTAATAAGAGGTTACATCAAACTTTCTCTTGGGAGGAGACTACACCCAGCCCCTGAGCTTCATCGCCTCCACAACCCTCTGAACTGCGATAAGGTATGCAGCCAACCTTGGATGGATTTTTTTCTCCTTATAGAGGGCATATACATCATTAAAAGCCTTAGTCATCTTCTTGTCTAGCTTCTCGTGCACTTCTTCTAAGGACCAGTAATAACCATTGATGTTCTGGACCCACTCAAAGTAGGAGACCGTAACTCCTCCTGCATTGGCTAAGAAGTCAGGAATTACAAACTTATCGTTGTTATGGAGAATCTTATCTGCCTCAGGGGTAGTTGGTCCATTAGCAAGTTCTAAAATGATTTTTGCCTTTATCCGGGCTGCATTTTCTTTGGTTATAACATTTTCAACAGCTGCAGGAATAAGCACATCAACCGGAAGTTCAAGTAGCTTCTCATTCCCTTCCCTTCCTCTGCCAAGAAATTTTGAACCAGGTAAATCCTTAGGTACAATTCCTGGTTCTTTCATATTTTTTGAGATTGTACTATAATCAAAACCATCCTCACAATATATTGCTCCTTCAACATCACCTATACCTATAACTTTTGCTCCAAACAGCTCGTTAACCAGTTTATGAGCAAAAGAACCTACTTTTCCATATCCTTGAATAGCAACCGTGGTTTCTTTAAGGTTAATCCCTTTCACTTTAGCAGCTTCTCTTAATATGAACATACCACCCCTTGCTGTAGCATCACCTCTGCCCAGAGAACCACCAATAGGTATAGGTTTACCTGTAATCACACCCGGTGTATTGTAGCCTCTAAGTTTTGAGAATTCATCCATCATCCATGCCATAGTCTGAGGGTCTGTAAATACATCAGGTGCTGGAATATCCTTCTCAGGGCCAATAAACTCACCCAAGGCGCGAATATAACCCCTAGAGAGTCTCTCCTTCTCTTGTAAGGACATCTCATTAGGGTTACATATCACTCCTCCTTTACCACCTCCGTAGGGTAGATCTAGAAGTGCAGTCTTCCAGGTCATCCAGGCAGCAAGAGCTCTCACCGTATCTATGGTCTCCTCCGGGTGGAACCTTATCCCTCCCTTTGTAGGACCTCTGGCATCGTTATACTGAACTCTAAAGCCTTTAAAGATTTTTACCTCTCCTGAGTCCATTTTAACAGGGATGAGGACATGGAGTTCCCGCATAGGTTCACGGAGCATGGAATGGGTAGCAGGGTCTAATTTTAGATACTTTGCAGCCTCATCAAGCTGTTTCTGGGCTATCTTAAAAGGATTAAGCTGTTCCATTTTATACCTCCTTTCTATTTAGAAAAGTTTAGTATAACCCTATTATAAGAATTGTTAACCCCTGACTTATCATTGATTTTCTCTTTTTCATCCATAAGATTCTCTATGCCCTTAGGGGTTATTCTTTTATCTATTAGTGCACTTATATGTTCAGCCTCGCAGAAACCGTGGCATCCTGTGGCCTTAATATCAATCTTTCCCTTTGTCTCTTCTTTGAAAGTTTCTACAACCTTTATTGAACCCCTTGCCTGACCACAGGTGCCCGATGATATGGAGATGAACCTCTCCTTAAACTTAGCTCTCAGCTGTGAGCCGAGAGCTAACAGCTCATTTGGGTTTTCTATTCTCTTCAATTTTCCTTCTTTCCTATTCTTTTTATCAGTAAGAGAGCCTTCTGAATGAAATATTAAGTGCTTCCGAAACTCGAATTAATGCTTCTTGAGGTAAATAATTATATTCACCTTGAATCTCTTGCAAAATAGATATTAATGCTTTTTTTTGAATACCATATTTCTCTAATATTGAATTCACTTTATTCATGCTAATATCCATACTTATCCCCTTGATTGTGGCGAAAAGATTTGATTTTTTGAGGTAATTATTAATTTTTATGATTCCTCTAAAATTATTAAAAAAATATTACTTTTATTTATACCAAAAGGAAAATAAACATGTCAAGAATTTTCTGGCTA